>CAWVWD010000073.1:0-11775 GCA_963933585.1 uncultured Saprospiraceae bacterium | reverse complement strand
GAGGCTGGGGAACACCACAAACTTACTTGGAATGTTTTCAATGGTTTTTAGCACCGACAGATTTAAATGGTGAAAATGCCGATCCATCAAAAGCACCTCACGTGATCAATAATTCTTGGGGATGTCCAGATGTAGAAGGTTGTAATCCAAATAATTTTAATCTACTTGAAGATGCTATTAATAACTTAAAAACAGCCGGTGTCGTCGTGGTGGTTTCCGCAGGGAATTCAGGTCCAAATTGTGAAACAATAAATACACCGGCGGCTATTTTTGAAAATAGTTTTACAATTGGTGCGTTAGGGGAAAATGAAGTCATTGCAGGATTCAGTAGTCGAGGCTTAGTGACGGTCGATGGTAGTAATCGGATGAAACCAAATGTCACCGCTCCCGGTGTAAATGTAAAATCGGCCGTTCCAGGAAATGGTTATAGCAGTTATAGCGGAACAAGTATGGCGGGACCTCACGTTGCAGGTTTGGTCGCCTTATTGATTTCTGCAGATCCAACTTTGGCAGGTGATGTGGAACGTATCGAAACGATTATCGAACAGACGGCAATCTCTCGAACTTCATCACAGGATTGTGGAACAGCTTTAGGTACTTCTATTCCAAATGCTGTTTATGGTTTTGGAACGGTCGATGCCTTATCCGCGGTAACAGCAGTTTTGGAAAGTCAAATAACACCGGAGGAAACTCCAGCTTTGAGTATTTATCCAAATCCAACAACCGGTATTTTTTATATACAATATATAGGCTTCAATGAGTTAGCAAATTTAGAATTATTCGCTTCAGATGGAAAACGTGTTTTCAATGGAACAATTAATTTTGAAGGTGGAAATAAAATCCGTGAAATTGATATTTCAAAATTAGTTAATGGCATTTATTTTTATCGGTTGTGTTCCGATGAAGATTGCAAAGAAGGTAGAATTATAAAAATGGGGCAGTAGATAAGTTATAGGTTGACCCTCACCGCTTTGACATGATGGGAATACCAATGACACCGAAAACCGTCGATTTTTTTTCGTTCTAACGTAATCGTCTAATAAACAAGAGACGCAAGGCATTTCAAAATGTCCTTCGTCTAAGGGAAAATATTCAAATGGTTAAATTATAAAAACAATACGCTTGATTTTTTAAATCCGTGCATTTCGGCGGCGGCGTTCCTCACGCTAAAACGAAAATCGTTACTATTTATCAAAACTTCGTTAAGAGTTATATCTTTGCGAGGTTTTTATTTTTTGGATAAAATACATGGCACAAAGTCAGTCGAAAATAATTCATAATTCATCCCGATATTTCGGGATAAGTTTATTTATAATTTACTTTATTTAATAACTATTCAATGAGAGTTTGGGAAATCATATTAGGAATTTTACAGGCAACAATTCCTGCCTTAATCGTTTTTTTGACCGTTTATTTTTTATTTAAAGAGTTTTTAAAAAATCAACGTCAAATCTTTTTGATTCAAGATAGAAAAGAGGCTCGAAGTGAAGTCATTCCGTTACGAATGCAAGCTTATGAGCGTTTAGCTTTATTCTGTGAGCGTATTAAAGTTCCGAATTTAGTTTTACGTTTAGAAGCAAGTTCTGTTGCTGCTGCAGATATGAGAATGGCAATATTGATTACGATTCAGCAAGAGTTTGAGCATAATCTTTCTCAACAGGTTTATGTATCGAAAGATTTATGGAAAGTGATTGAATTCGCAAGAAATAATACGATTGCTTTCGTCAATGCGACATTTGAAAATACACCTGAAGAAGCGAGTGCTGCTGATTTTCGTTTCGCGTTATTCAATAATTTGGAAAGAATGGGCGAACAGCCAATGGATACTGCTTTATTAGCAATCAAAAAAGAGATTGGAAATATCTTGTAATCCTATCATTCGGATTAATTATACGGTGGTGTTAAAGTGGTATTCTTAAAAAAGACGTATCACTTTAACACCATTTTTTGTGGAAATAACAATAAAATTAAATCTATATTTAGTCTCAATTTCCCAATTTTTCCACCTTCAATATTAAGACATAATAAAATCAGTAGTCTTGTCTTAACTGACGATAGTCTTACTTTTAATAATAATATTTTATATATTCGCTTTTTTAGAGTTGATTTATAGCACTTGAACTTTTTCACAATCAATTAGTTAGACACGAGCAAATATGTTTCAACTTTATTAACGATGAAATATACATTTCTCGTAACATCTTAAATGATTGATTTACAAAAGCTTAAACTCCACTCCTCAATAATTTCAAATAAATGGCTTCAAAAAATACACATGTTCTTCCAAAAACAGGTTGGAAAGGACTGACTGATAATTGGCGTTCGGATTTGTTAGCGGCAATAAGTGTTTCCTTAGTTGCTCTACCGCTTGGTTTGGGCATTGCTGTTGCTTCCGGAGCAGAACCAATTTCAGGATTAATTTCGGCTATTATTGGCGGAATCGTAGTAACCTTATTTCGAGGAAGTCACTTAGCAATAAATGGACCGGCAGCGGGTTTAATTGCAGTGATATTAGGTGGAATCGCCACTTTAGATGATGGCTCCGGACAAACCTTTAATTACGTTTTGGCCGCAATTACCATTGCGGGCGGATTACAAGTTTTATTGGGTTTATTAAAGTTAGGAAAAGTCGCTGAGATTATTCCATCCTCGGTAATTCAAGGAATTATGGTTGCTATCGGAATCATCATTTTTGCGAGTCAAATTCATGTCGCTTTAGGTACGACGACGACTTTCAAAAATCCTATTGATAAGATAATAGATGTTTTTTATCAAGTTCAAAACATACATATTTCGATTTTTATTATTGCACTTATCGGTTTATTATTACTGATTTTTATTCCAAAAATCGAAGTTCGATTATTCCAATTTTTTCCAGCTTCACTTTGGGTTTTAGTCGTTTCCATTCCTTTAGTTTATCTTTTTAATCATCTTGGAGGAAGTTTTACGATTGATAAAAAATTCTTAATTAATATTCCAACAAATCTCGCAGATGCATTGATGTTTCCAAATTTTAGTCGAATCAATACCTTGAACTTTTGGTTGGTTGTCATTTCTATCACCTTAATTGCATCTATTCAAACCTTAGCAATGGCAAAGGCTGTGGATAAACTAGATCCATATAAACGAAAATCTAACCTAGATAAAGATTTAATTGGTGTTGGTATCGGAACGATGGTTTCGGGAGCGATTGGTGGTTTGCCGATTATCACCGTTATCGTAAGAAGTACCGTGAACATTCATAATAATGCCCGAACCAAATGGTCGAATTTCTATCATGGTTTGTTATTAATCGTTTTTTTGATTGTTCTTGCACCAGTGATAAAACTCGTGCCTTTGGCAGCTTTAGCGGCAATTTTAGTTCATATCGGCTTTAAGTTAGCTTCGCCAGATGTATTCAAGCAAATCTATTCGATGGGAATTGAGCAAATTCTTTTCATGGTCACCACTACTGTTATTACATTATATACAGATTTACTAATTGGTATTCTTTGTGGAACAATTTTCACGCTTTTGGTACATATCTTATTAGCAAGAATGCCGATTGAAGATTTTTTCAAATTATTCATAAAATCTGGTTCTTCCCTTATCAAAAAATCAGACGGAACTTATAGTCTAAAAATCAGAGGAATTGCTAACTTTTTAGCTGTTTTTAAATTAAAAAAACTAACTAATCAGATTCCTTCTGGTGCCAATGTCAAAATCAATATGTCCAAAGCTCGATTGGTCGATTTGACATTTATGGAAAGTGCAATCGAGTTTTTAAGATACCAAAACGATACCGGTGGAAACGTGGTTATTGAAGGATTGGACGATCATATTTCATCTTCTACACATAATCGGGCACTGAAAATTTCATTAAAACCAATGCAGCCGAAATTGTCACCTCGACAAGTCCGTTTGAGAGAAATTGCAAAAGAACACAATTTTGTTTTTGAAAGTCAAGTGAATTGGAATACGTCTTATCTTCGGAATTTCCAATTCTTTGAAATACGTCCAATTGAGCGCAAAAATAATTGCATCTCTGGGAACTATGAGAATAGCGATATTAAATGGGAAATGGCAGATGTAACCTTTAATGAGGGGTTTTCTGCTGCTTCAGAAATTTATCATTCAACGATTCAAGTTGTTCATTTACCAATCGAAATTCCAAAATTCGTTTTGGAAAAAGAAGGTCTTTTTGATAAAATATTTGATAGAATCATGGCATTTTCCGGCTATCGAGATATTGATTTTGAGTTATACACGGATTTTTCGAATCAATTTTTATTGATGGGCGAAAACCAACAAGAAATCCGAAATTTCTTCACGAAAGAGTTAATAGAATATTTAGAACAAGAGGAAGTTCATCATATTGAAAGTAACGGTGAAGCTTTATTAATTTTCAAAAAATTAAAGTTTGCTAAAACCGATGAAACCCTTGGTATTTTGAAGTTTTCAGAACATTTGGTAAAGAAGATGTTGGCAACCGTATAAGTCAATTGAAGTCTTTACCTATAAAAACCTGACAGGTCTTTAAAATCTGTCAGGTCTTATTATCACTGATTTATAAATTATAAATTATTTTTTAATATCGAAATATTTACTTCAACCTACTTCGATAAGCATAATTAAAGAAGCTACTCATTTTACAATCTAACTTTTGCCAAAAAAATCTATCCACTAATGATAACAACTTACGTTTGATTCAGATTTATTCTACAGTGAATTAATTATAAATAGTTCAATAACAGAATTAATTATGGGTCAAGAGATTAAGTCATTTTTAGGTACAGGGTGGAGTTTTCCACCTACTTTCGATAAACGGGTTCAAGCCTTAATGATGGTTTCGGATGAACAAGACATTACCCAAAGTTTATATATAATTCTATCGACAACACCTGGCGAAAGAGTGATGAATCCAGAGTTTGGTTGTAACCTTAATCAAATTACTTTCAAAACTTTGAATGAAAGAACCAGACAAGAAATCACTTCTTTAATTGAAGAAGCTGTACTGAATTATGAGCCAAGAATTACATTAGAAGATGTCGTCGTAGATATGAAAGATCCGCTCGAAGGCTTGGTAGAAGTGACTTTGCATTATAGAATCAGAACAATCAATATAAGAACAAATATCGTGTATCCTTTCTACTTAATAGAAGGTACAAATATTCAAAATTTATAAGTAGCACGGACGTTCCTGTCCGTTATCAAAGAAAAATATACAGTGGACAGGAATGTTCACTCTACTTTAGATGAAAAATAAAGCAACAAAGACGAGATGAATCAAAATCAAAAAAAAGTGTATGTAATGGACAAAACTGGTACTTCTCAATATACGAGAGCCTTAAGTAGTTTGTCACCTCAGTATGCTTTAATTGATGAAAGAAATATTAGTGATTTGTTATCATTTGCCGCAGAATACGGTAAACTACTTCATTTTTACAATAGCGAAAATGCAATCGATGGAGATTGGCGGCCATTTTGGATCAAAGATATCAGCATATTTTTAGCGGATTTAGCTCATACCGATTTTCTTGAATTTGAAAAATCTTATAATGGTATTTTAGATGAACTCGCATCTGCTCACAACTTAAAAGAGCAAACTATTTCTGCTCGTGATTTGGTTCTTCTAGTTCAATCTATGCAGCAATTGCTCAATGATTGGTATGTGCAAACAACCGCAATTAATGCAATAAAGACCAATAAGTTAGAAGGAATTGAGTTAGATTTATATAATATTATAAATCTGACATTAAGTAAAAATATAGCACAATTACATGGCTATCAATTAGGATTAGAGGAGGAAAATATTTTTACACCAGGCCAAATAGTTAACGGATTAGATATTTCAAAGGTTTGGGGCAATTTTAAAAATATCGAACCTACACTATTAAGTGGAACGACAAAAATGGATAAGCTCCATTCTATCATAAAAAAAATAGAACTGGTTTATAATGCCTTTTATAAAGCCATTATTCATATCGTTCAACGAATTCCAAATTATCTAAAAAAATCATTAGAAAACGACGATACACACTTACCTAATAACAGCCTTTATATTGCTTTTTTGAAATTATTTCAAATACAACAGGAGCATTTAAATAATATTTCATCTCGTCATTTAGACTATTATTATTTCAATATTCTAAAAGATAAACTTAAAGATGGAATATCTGACAAGGCTCATATATATTTCAATTTAGCACCTCATGTAAAACATTATTTCCTACCAGAAGGTACCGCTTTTGATGGTGGCAAAAATGCAGAAAATGAAGATGTTCTATTTATTTTGAATAAAGATATCACCATTACTTCTGCACAAGTCGAAACGCTAAAAACACTTTTCGTTAGTAAAAACTTGTACTTCGGAGGTAGTGATTATCGCTTAATTGCGAATATTTATGCCGCTCCGGTTGCGAATTCGGTAGATGGAATCGGTGGTACTTTTGATGGCGATAAAGCTCCGGTTTGGCCGACATTCGGTGAAGATCAATTTGAGCTGACGGATGAGGCAAAGAATATGGTTGAAGCAGAAATTGGTTTTGCTTTGACTTCTCCTATTTTATTCTTGGAGGAAGGGGAACGCAACGTGACCATGACCATTACTTTCGAAGATGATTCAATGCAGACTTATCGGAAATTATTGGCAAATATGGTGCAGAAAGAGCAAGAAAAGCAAAATAAAACTTCTGAAGGTGATATATTCCAAAAGATATTTAGTGAAAGTTTTGATATTCAAATAACCGGAGAGTTCGGTTGGTTGAGTATTGATAAATATGAGGTTTTCACACCGAAAGGAACAGAATCGACTGAAATCGCTATTGCATTTCAATTAACAACTGCAGAAGATGCCGTCGTAGCTTACAATGAAGCATTGCACCAGAATCAAATTCAGACGCATTGGCCAATGATTAAATTTGGTTTGAAATCCGGTAAAGCGACTTACTCCTTTATGCGAGATTTGATTATTGAAAATATCAATCTGAAAGTAAAAGTGAATAGACTTAAAAACTTTGATATTTTTAGTGATTTAGGACGTTTGGATGCCAGTAAACTCTTTCAACCCTTTGGTTCTATACCTGTTCAGGGTTCGAGTTTAATTATTGGTAAATCTGAAATTTTTAGAAAAAATCTAACAAATCTATCTTTTAAAATAAATTGGCAAAACCTACCCAACCTAAAAGGTGGGTTCGAGGAATATTACAAGAATTATAGTTTACCAATTAATAATGAGGTATTCAAAGCTGAATTGACGGCCTTATCTAATAGTGAATTTTATCCAAAAGAAGGTGCGGATTCTATAGCTTTCTCACTATTCAATACACTTTCAAGTAAAAATCCAAAAGAAAAGGCACTAGATAATATTTTGGAAATCAAAGATTTCTCATTGAGAGATTTGAATATTCAACCGAATTATTATTTAAATAATATCGATGATTTTGATCAAAATAAACGTAGTGGCTATTTTAAAATAACATTGACCAACCCAGATTTTGGTTTTGGTAATGAAATCTATTCAAAAGTATTTACCGATATTGTGACTGAAAATGCAGTCGCACCGGCAAAAGGTATTCTTGGAAAATCAGGTGCAAAAGCGGCCAAGGATATTCCGAATCAGCCTTTTACGCCAGCTATCAAACAATTGACGATTAGTTATGAGGCTGAAAGTAATATCAGCTTGAAAGCGATTAGTTCACGATCAGCAAGACGAAATACACCAGAGGAAATTTACCATATTCATCCTTTCGGAAAAGTAAAAACGTTTACAAAAGGCGTGGTACTTAATAAATTCATCGTGCCACAATATGATGAAGATGGTTACTTATATATTGGTATTTCCAATATTTCTGCTCCAGAACCATTGTCCCTTTATTTTGAATTAATTGAAAATAATATCAATTTAACGAATAAGGAATATCGTCCACCAAAAGTAAAATGGAGTTATCTTTCACGAAATGAATGGATTGATTTTGATAAAAATCAAATCATTTCAGATTCGACTTTAGGATTCACGACTTCCGGTATTATTCAATTAGACGTTCCAGGAAATATCACCAAATCAAATTCTGTACTTTCTGGCGATTGTTACTGGTTCCGAATAGCGGTTACTGGTGATGTAGAAATACTTTCAAAAGCACTGGATGTAAAGGCTCAAGGAGCTTTGGTGACTTGGCAGTATGATGAAGAGGATTTAGATAGATTACGAGAACCGCTTCCCGCGGATAGCATCACAGATGTAATTGAACCGCACAATGCAATTAATGAAATTTTCCAACCTTATGAATCATTCGGAGGACAACAAAAGGAAACTAAGAATCAATTTTATAGCCGGTTAAGTGATCGTTTGCAACACAAACAACGAGGAATTACAGCTTCGGATATCGAACATTTGATTTTAGAATCTTTTCCTTTTATTCGTCAGGTAAAGTGTTATACACCTATTTCTAATCCAAATTTAATTATACAAGGGAATATAAAGATTGTCATTATTCCAATCAAAGAGAGAAATATAAATTACAATCAACCTTTGGTGAATTATCGAAAGATTAATGAAATTCAAGAATTCGTAGAATCGGTCACTTCTGACTTCGTTAATATCGAAGTTATTAATCCTGTTTACGAACATATTAAAGTGACTTGTGATGTTATTTTTAATTCAGAAGGAAATGAAGGGGCATTATTCAAACAGTTAGATAAAGATATTAAAGATTATATCTGTCCGTGGATAAAGGATAAAACGACCTCGATTCATTTGGGTGGCTTGGTCAATAAAGATAGCGTATTAGCTTTTGTGGAACAGTTGCCTTATGTGAAATTCGTTACCCGATTATCGCTCGTTCAGGTTTTTCAAAATAGCCAAACAGCAACAGGTTCTTATGAGTTTCAAGATACTGCTTCTAACAAAAGAAGTAATTCTCTTATTATTGCTTATACGCCTTGGTCAATACTAATTCCAGTAGATCGACACCACTTTACGCTCTTAGATTCGGAAAGTTATAATGCGCCAGTAGCGGCAGGTTTATCTTCGATGAGTGTTGGAATTGATTATGTGATAAACGAGGAAGATGCGGAAGAGGTCGAAGACTTTTTCCAAAAACCAATTAAAGAAAAACCAGAGATGAATCAGCAATTTATCTTAGATATAGACTTAGATGATATTTAATTCGTAGGTAGTACCGTAACGTTTAGCGAAAAACTAGAACGGATTGAAAATATCTAAAAGTTAACGATTTACATTTTTAATTATCAAGTTATTGAATAATAAAGTAATCATTTAAAATACCATTAATATGGCTTTGCAAGACAGAGATACACTCAAAAATTACTTCAAACATGGAAGTGTTCCTTCTGAAGTACATTTTCAAGACTTGATTGACTCTTTGGTCAATAAAGTAGATGATGGCTTAGACAAAGATCTTGCGAATGGTCTTCAATTGTCTCCCCGAGGTACATCAAAAAAAGTGATTAGCTTCTTTGAAAATATCAAAGATAAATCAACTTCTTGGAGTGTTGCCCTCAATCCTGACCCTCGTTCTAAAGGCTTAGGATTCAGTGATGGAACAAAAAAAGAAGGCGAAGCTTTAGCACATTTTCCATTATACTTGAAAAAAGAGGCAGGAATAGGAGTCGGTACGACTAATCCTAATTATGCAATGGATGTAAACGGTTTGGTCGGAATGCACGGCAGAATCGGAACCTTTGCAAAAGGTTCAATTCCGGCCGATGGTAAATGGCATGATGTCATTGCGGACTTAGATCAAGTTCATGCTTTTGAAATAATGGCTTTAGCTAATGGTAAAAAACATGAAGGAAAGTATGCCATGACACACGCTATTGCGATGGCAGCTTATGGTGGAACTTGGTCTCGTAAAAAAATCAAACAAACAAAGGTTTATTACCGATGGTTTTGGAATGCAATTAAGATACGATGGAAAAGTGATGATACTTATAAGTTCCGATTACAAATAAAAACCAGAAGTAATTATGGTCTTGGTAACAATGAGGAACAAGCTCAGATTACTTACCGAATTATGAAACTTTGGGATGAAAATGATGTCACTTGGTAGTCTTATTTTAGAGCGATTAAATCGCTTTGAAATATTCTACATGAATTTAAAATATTTTCACAAATCATTAAAATTGTAAGGCTGAATTTATCTAATAATTCATAAAGTGAATATCTAAAATCAAAAGGATATAATATCTTTATTGTTATAATTCCTTTTCAAAGAACTTAAACTTTATTATTAATTGAAAATTGAAAATCAATCGTCAAAACGTTTTATTTTCAATTTTCAATTTTCAATTAAATAAATATGCCTCCTGCTGCTCGACTTACAGATATGCACGTTTGTCCGATGGTTACGCCCGGAGTACCTCCGATTCCACATGTTGGTGGGCCAATAACAGGCCCAGGCACTCCTACTGTTATGATAGGAGGAATGCCAGCAGCTGTAGTGGGCGACATGTGTGTGTGTGTGGGTCCTCCAGATAGTATCGCTAAAGGTTCTGCTACCGTAATGATTGGTGGAAAACCCGCTGCAAGAATGGGTGATTCAACTGCTCATGGCGGTACGATTACCCTAGGAGCACCGACTGTGATGATTGGTGGATAATATGATACGACTAATAGTAAATGCTTTTTCCAATATTATGAAAATCATGTGTCGTAAACAAAAAATTACTTTACTGCTACTTTTTTAGCGATGGTAAAGCTAAGTTTTAAATTATCTTACAATAATCATCAATTAACAAATTACTAATCAATCAATTATGGAAATTACATACGAATTAATTCAGTCACTTGTCATAAGTGCAGAAGCGGATGGAAGTAAAATGGTATGTGAATTTGAAGTGCCAGAGTCACAAGAAGTTATTTCGTCAAGCGCAATGATAAAACGAGATAAAAGCGTTGCGGGACAAATTAAGCAGCGAGTAACTCGTACCGTAACCAGTCGAGCAAGAGTATCCACAAGCCGTTTGGTTAGAAATATTTTGGGCGGAGGAATGTTAGGGAGAATTGGTTCTCAAGCTGTTAATACGGCAACTCGTGGCGTTACGCAAGACTTGAATAAAGGTTATAGTTCCAACGAAAAAGAAGCTGCTATTGTGGAAGCATTTAATAAAGTGGCTAAGCATTTCCATTATGATGATGTTTTGGGATGGCAGAAAGCTGGTGCGATTGTTATAAACAAACAAAAAGTCCGAAGTACAGAAACGAAGCCAGTACGAAAACAAGTTAATCGAAATGCTTCTGAATTCGAAAAATTAGTTCAGAAAAATACAATCACTAATAGCTTTGAAAAAGAAGTTTTAGCTCGTTTATTAGTGGAAGTTGCACAAGCAGATGGTGGGATTTCTTCTGACGAAGAACAGTTTTTACAAGAATTCATTCCAGATTACGAAGCTTTTCTTCAAAAACCGCTGCTTACACCAATTGAATGTGAAGAAGTATCCAAGAGTAGTAAGCTAACTATTTACGCTATTGCTTGGGTAATCGCTTTAATTGATTTAGAAATAAATCCATTGGAAGAAGCTAAACTTTTCGAACTGGGAGATTGGTTTGAGTTAAATGATAGAACAGTAGATAGTACAATCAATACCGCAAAATCATATATTTTAGAGCAAAACATTACATTAGATTCCTCTAATGAAGATGCAATCACGGTTGGAAAATTATTAGGTTTTTCGGATGATGAATCGCTCAGAGCATTTATAAAATTCAAAAAACGAATGGGATAGTATTTGCCTATTTATCATGTGCTAATGTTCTCGCCCCTTTTGGGGCTTTAC
>CAWVWD010000072.1:0-11834 GCA_963933585.1 uncultured Saprospiraceae bacterium | reverse complement strand
CCCCTATAATACGTCGAGCAATCATCCCTTTCAATTAAAAAAATACTAGTCCTATATAAAATGAATACATCCCTAATTTTTAATGAAATAGAGGAACGATTAAATCACGAAACGAAACAGGAACAGCAAATCATTCAGCATCCTGAATGGCGAGAAGGGGTGATTTGGGGGAAACCAAGGTTTGGTCATCCTGAAGGTAAAGTATTGTATCATATTGAGGAAGTTTTGGAAAATGTAGAGAAGCTGAATACGAATGAGTTAACTCGACAGCATCTTAGATTTATCACACTAACACACGATACTTTTAAGTATAAAGAACATCGAGGTTTTCCTCGAGATTGGTCACAGCATCACGCTGTTATTGCCCGTCAGTTTTCAGAGAAATTCACTGAAAATCAAGCAATTCTAAATATTATCGAATTGCATGACGAAGCTTATTATATATGGAAATTACAGCGAAAACCGCTACAAAAAAAAGTAGCTCAAAAACGATTAGATGACTTATTGCTTCGTTTGGATAATAATCTTCAACTTTTTTATCTTTTCTTTAAATGTGATACACAAACAGGTGATAAAACTCAAGTACCAATTACATGGTTCGAGGAAACGATTAAAAATATTGATATTATCATTTTTTAGGTGTTATAAGTTTGACCATATACACGCAATCTTCTGATGTAAGGGAGTAGGCAATAAATAAGCTAGCCGTTATAACTAGGCCTGCCTGCTGTGCAAACGGATAGGTTTTTTTTCTAAATGATTCACAAATAGGTGCAGAGCATAGCTACAGAGTTGTTTTGTATGTTTTTCAGGAGAGAAAATAACGAGTTAGAGCAAGTAGATTATTTGTTATCTACTCGCTGAATTTTATATTTATATTTCATCTACATCAAAAACGGTCATATCTGTACAATTAAACTCGCACCCCACAACCTGAATAATTTTTGCCATTCTAATACTAAAAGGCTACATTTGGGGAATAATAATAACAACCAATAATAAGTTATGAACCTCAGCTTTTGGGAAAATTCTACCTTCTTTGCAGAAGTAGATGCAGCAATAATTGGCAGCGGCTTAGTCGGCTTAAATGCTGCCTTGACGTTAAAATCACTCCAGCCAAACTGGAAAATCATCGTTCTAGAAAAAGGTATCTTACCAAGTGGTGCAAGTACAAAAAATGCGGGTTTTGCTTGTTTTGGAAGTCCTTCAGAACTTTTAGACGACTTAGAGTATCAGTCAGAAGATACTGTCTTTGACTTAGTGCAGCAACGCTGGGAAGGTCTAAGGCGATTATTAGATACTGTCGGCGATATTAACTTGGAGTTCGAGCAATATGGCGGACATGAACTATTCATGGAAAAGGATGTAGATTTATATAAGAAATGTGTTGCTGCTCTCCCCTACCTAAATGAAAACCTAAAAAAAATAATTCCAATAAATCGGAATTATAAAGTCGTTAAAAGAGATATTTTTGGTTTCAATGGTTTGAATCGACAAATCAAGATTCAAGCAGAAGGACAGATTAATACTGGAAAAATGATGCAGCGATTAATCGAAATTGCAACTGAAAAAGGCATCAAAATATATAACGGAATTACGGTAGAAAACATTGAAGATTACCAAACTCACGTGGAGATTCAAACTCAGAATGATTGGAAAATCAAAGCTCAAAAAGTCATTGTTGCAACTAATGGTTTTACTGAAAAACTCTTGCCAAATCTACAAGTTACGCCTGCACGAAATCAAGTTTTAATTACAAAACCAATTAATAATTTGAAAATTGAAGGAACATTTCATTTAGATAAAGGCTATTACTATTTCAGGAACGTTGGCAATCGAGTATTATTTGGTGGTGGTAGAAATTTAGATTTAGAAGGTGAAACCACTTCTAATTTTGGCACAACAGATTTAGTTCAACAAAACCTTATTTCAATTTTTAAAGAACATATCTTACCAAATCAAGATTTTGAAATCGAACAATGGTGGAGTGGAATTTTGGGTGTTGGTCATGTCAAAAAACCAATTGTACAAAATGTATCTCCGAATGTAACAGTTGCCGTTCGTCTGGGTGGAATGGGTGTTGCGATTGGTAGTTTGATTGGAGAGGAAGGTGCAAAAACTTGTTTGGCTTAATTTTTCATTTTTATAGCTTTTTTTGTAACGCTACTTTAAGACTTTAAGACGGGACAGCATATAAATAATCTTTCTGTGTCCGCTTAACATATATTGACTCCCTTGTACTTTTCCATCTTAATAAGATTTTACCTGTAACCCTATTTGAGGACGGGACATAACCATAAAAAAGGCTTCCCTCTTTCGAGAGAAGCCTTTTCTTAATCTTAATAAGGATTAACTAAATATTAATTAGCATCCCAGAATAGTTTAGTAGTTGAAACATCTCCACCCATAGCAGAAGCCGCAGCTTCAATATTTGCTTGGTTTAAAGAATACTCATCCGTAGGATAAGTGAAGCGAGTTGGAGGTAAAGTACCTGCACTAGCTGCGATATTCAATACTGGAGCATCATATACTCTATAAGTAGCATATCCTTCAAATCCACGATTATACATTGCTAACCATTTCTGGAAACCAATCTTTTCTTTCCATGTACCTGCAGCAGTAGCATAAGCAACATCAGCTTGAGCTAAATAAGCCGTTGCATCAGCAGCAGAACCACCCCATTCCATAACAGAATTTTCGATACCTGCGTTATAGTGATCTTCAGTAGTTCCTGTAACAGCATAACCACGTTCAGCAGCATCAGCTAATAAGAATTCTACTTCTGTATAATCTAAAAGCGTACCAGGCATAGTTGTAGAATACATAGCAGCACCAGGACGAGAATTACTTGCAAAACTATTACTTGCTCCATAAATACCACCAATGTGATCAGTAGCTCCGTCAGCTTTTGTGAAGTAATAATCACGACGAGGATCATTCAATGTATTCATGTAATCCACGATTGTGTTTGCAACAACAAAATCAGAACGACCAGACTGTACTAAATCTTCCCATACAGGATTTGTGTTAGGTGGAGCATCTTGGTAAGCGATTTCAAAATCATCAGCCATAGATGTGAAAACACCAGCAGCAATAGCAGCTTCAGCAGCTGTTTTAGCAGCAGCATTGTCACTATCAGCCAAACGAATAGCTAAACGTAATCTCAAAGAGTTAGCCATTTTTTTCCATTGAGCAGCATCACCACCATAGATCAAATCATTAGCTCCCATTCCGCTATCACCACTAAGGTTATTCGAAATCGTTGCTAATCTTGCTAATAAATCTGTGTAAACAGCTTTAGCATCATCATAAGCTGGATTTGCATTACCTTCAGCAATCATTAATGCTTCAGTGTAAGGAACATTTCCAAATAAATCTACTAATACGTGCATAGAATATACTTCTAATAAATCACACATTGCAGCTTGCACTACTTTTTCATCAGCTAAAAGTGTTCCGTCAGCTTCAATAATTGCTTTTGCAGCACGAGCATCACGAATAACTGTTGCGTATAACTTATTCCAAAGACGACCATTTGCATTACGCTCTACTAATTCGTAGTTGGATTCGTCGATATAAGTTGTTTGTGTCCAATATTGAGACCACAATCTAAGATTGTTTTCATTTACATTGGTACTAACCATATAATCGAACAATTCAACAGTTGAATTAGCAAATAAAGCACCCGCTGGAACTTCTGTCGGATTCTTGGTATCCACATTCAAACTTGTGAGATCACAAGCCGATAGGGCAACAATGCTAAGACAAATTATAAAGATTTTTTTCATTATATTTTTGTTTAATTGTATTAATAATGAACAATAAGAAAAATGTAACCGCTTAAAGTGTTGTCATTTTTATTTATCATTCTGTTATCAATATAGCATGAGCTGACCTCATGCTATATTGCCTTTACTACTATATTCTATATCTTAGAATCTAACATTTACGTTGATACCAACTTCTCTAACAGAAGGGTATGCACCTGATTGATTACCTTGAATATTACCTGAACTTAAACCCGCTTCAGGATCAGAGTATTCAGAGTTTTTGTGGATAATCCAAAGGTTACGACCAACTAAAGAGAAATCTACTCCTTGGAATGGTGAGTTTGCAATAACAGATCCTGGTATAGAGTAACTTAAACTTACTTCACGTAACTTCACGAAAGTAGCATCCCATACATGATATGCATTAGGTGCACGAGTCCAACCAAAAGCATTACGGTAATCACTTGCGTAGAATGCAGTTGAATTTGCTTCATAAGTAGCGTTTCCGCTAGCATCAGTACCATTCTGAATAACAGCACCATCAACAAAGATACCACCACCATCTGCTGGTAATGCTCTTACTTCAACGCCTTCACTATTCAAACCAGCTGACCAATCATAAATACCAGTTCCGAATCCGTACCAAGTATCTAATGAGAAAAACTGACCACCTTTCTGCATATCAATTAAGAAGCTGAAAGATACATTTTTGTAAGTCAAACTGTTGTTAATACCACCTTTCCAATCAGGAATAATATTACCAATAACTTCTGGAGAACCAGTTCTTTGGTAACGTACACCACCAACATTGTGAGCTTCAACTACTGGACTTGCTCCTGAAGTAGGAGTTCCATCATCATTGTAGCTATCATATACGTAGTTAGATCCCCAAATTGTACCGAAAGGCTGTCCTACAGTTGCGTTAATACTCACACCACCTTGCATAGAAGCCATTTGTAAATTTGTTTGATCTTCATATAATGAAATAACTTCATTTCTATTTCTCGCCCAATTCACTGCGATATCCCATGAAAAGTTTGCAGTTTTGACAGCTTGTAAGTTTATAGACAACTCAACACCTTGATTTTGAATTTCACCCGCATTTACGATTTGAGACAAGTTACCAGAAGCACCTGAAACAGTCGTAGGGATAATTTGATTGAAAGTATTAGATCTATAAATAGATGCATCTAAACGAGCTCTGCTATTCCAAAAATATACTTCTAAACCTGCTTCAATGTTTCTTGTTTCTTCAGGTACCAAATTTGAATTTCTTTTTCTTGAAGGTACAGAAGCTAAAGGCACACCAAAAGGAGTTCCCATCAAGAAAACATCTTGAAGTCTATTAGGATCTGTATCATTACCTACGCTTGCATAATTCAATCTCAATTTACCAAAATCAATTAATGAAGAATTCATTAATTCTGAAAATACGAAACTTAAAGATGCTGCCGGGTAGAAATATCCATTTCCATCTGCTGGCAACGCAGAAGAGTAATCCTGACGAGCTGTTAAATCTAAATATAACATGTTTGCATATCCGATAGTAGCACGACCATAAAACCCATTTACTTGTTTTCTATAATCAAATTCTGTTGGTGCTTCAATAGCACTTATAGAATTTCCTAAAGAATATAAACCTGGTACAACTAATCCACCATTTGTTTGTGCAAAGATAGAATTCGTACCTGATGTACGGATATTCGTTCCAAGCATACCACTAATGTTGATTTTGTCACCTGCACCTAAGTATTTATTTGCATTTAAGAATAAATCAAAGTTATTCTCATAGAAACTCTTATTAAATCTACTGTATTTTGGTACATCTACCGCACCAACTGCAATACGTTCTTCTTGTAATTCATTATAACGATCCGTTGTTACACGACCTGTTAAGTTCAACCAATCTGTTACTTCGTAATCTAAAGAAACGTTTCCGAACATACGAGAACGATTATCTGTAGAGAAGTTTTCATGACGGTTGAAATAATAGTTATCAAAGTAATGAGGCGTCGTAGCACGAGCAGGATCACCTGGTCCGTAAGGATTCCAAGAAAGATTCAATCCTGTTTCATCGTAAGCTCTTTTCTGATCAGTAAAATCAGTACCTACGTTATACCATTGACGGAAAGATTGATTAGGATTTCTACTATCGTAACCTGTACCATAACGTCCTAAACCTTCTGTATAAACATAGTTAATTGAAGAAGTAACAGTCAATTTATCAGTTACATCGTAACCAGCACTAAATGACAATACATTCTTATCAATTTCACTATTTGGTAACACACCTTTTTGATCAAAATTTGTGTAACTCAAACGGTAAGAACCTTTATCCGTTCCACCAGAAATCGCGATATTAGTATTATAAGTAGCTGCTGTTTCATAAAATGTAGTTGCGTCATTTTCGCTACCTACATAAGGAAACTGCTTACCAAACCAATCTGTCATCTGTGGGTAGTAAGAGCGCCAATCATAAACCAATGTATTTTCATCAAACTTAGCACCATAAGAAGCATCTTCTTGTGCCGCTGTTGCTAATTCAGCACCATTTCCAAAATCGTATTCATCTAAACCACCTTGTGCATAGAAGTTACCGTACCCTGGACCATATTCTTGTTGGTAACGAGGAAGTGTTGATTTATCAATTTGACCGAAAGTAACACCTGTACCAACAGTAACACCTAAACCTTTCTTCTTTGTACCTTTCTTTGTTGTAATTAAAACAACACCATTAGATGCACGAGAACCATATAACGCAGTTGCCGCAGCACCTTTTAATACGTTAATAGTTTCAATATCTTCTGGATTAATATCCATAGCAGCATTACCGAAATCATAACCACCACGACCTGTTTGTTGGCCAGAAGTGTTTGTGTTATCATTACTTAATGGAATACCATCTACTACGAACAATGCTTGGTTATTATTTAAATTTTTATAACCACGAATAATAACGTTAGAAGATCCACCCATTTGGTTACTACGACGAATGTCAACACCCGCAACCTTACCAGATAAAGAGTTGATAAAGTTAGCATCTTTTACTTTTGTAACTTCGTCACCGCTTACTTCTTGAGTAGCATAACCTAACGTTTTCTTTTCACGCTTAATACCTAATGCTGTAACTACAACATCATTTAAAAATATACCTTCTGACATTTGAACATCCACTACATCTGATGCTCCTAACTCAATGTCTTGAGAAGAAAAACCTGTGTAACTGAATACCAAAGTGTTAGAACCATCCGGTACTTTAATAGAGTATTTACCATCTAAGTCTGTGATGGAACCTATAGTCGTACCTTTAACGACAACGTTCACGCTGATCAGGGTTTCACCTGATTCGTCCGTCACCGTACCTGTTACTGTTCTTTGTGCGAATGTAGCTGTAGCTACGAACAATAACATTGCTACAATTAGTGAGAATTTTTTCATGCAATACTGCTTTTAGTTAATGATATAAAATTGCTTCAACCGTAAATTTAATTCAATTTTTAAATTAATGTTAACTTTAAAGGAAGTTATGTATGTGTCACTTATACACTTTAATTCCCTTTTTCTTGACACATAAAATAATTACAAATACATAATCAATTGAATTTTAGACATATAACATATTTTTTTAAAATAATTTTTATTTAGGTGTCTATTTTTATTCCAAAGATAATTCTGACAACGTATTAACTAAACATTAATTCTTTTCGTTTATTTTGCAATAACCATTAAAAACAAAATAATGTTTCAAGTTAAGACAAAAACACAATTATTCAATCATATTATCTATATTTTCAAATGTTAAATTTTGATTGCACCTGTTTTTTTGACAAAAAAAAAACTCATAATTCAATTTTAGAGACTTATTTAGTTAAATAAAAGTTATGATATTCTCATAATACGTCACTTCATTTCTACTTAGCATCTTAAGTTTTGTATTTATTTCCATTCAATCCTTGATAATTGTTGCATATTTATCAGAATACTTTTTTTTTAAATAAAAGGGCATTTTATGAATAAGTAAAGGTTTGCTGAAAAAATTTTGATTTTAGTAAAAAAGTAAAAAAATCATCTGTTGAGTTCTATTTCAATTACCATAATATTGACGAAAGTCAATTTGAAAATATATTATAAATACGGTATATTGGAAGCAATAGTGAATACACACATAAGGTGTTGATATTTTGAGTTTTTTTTTAAAGGCTCAATCTGAAGTACCTCTACATCTTATTATTCCTTCTACTTTTATATCAAAAAAAAAGACTATGATGAACAACAAGCGAAATATCCTCACGATTGCTTTTGTCGCAATCGCTTTTCTAGCTTTTTCGCTCACTTTGAGCAGCTATCAAACGAAACAGAAATCTATGCTAAAGTTTATGAATGACAATTATCCCGAATTATGGGAACAGGTCGATTCTCTCGACCGACTTGGACAGCCAAAATCCGCACTTGAAATCATAAATAAAATTTATAAAAAGGCAGCAACAGACGAAAACCCGACTCAAATCATTAAATCAACGATTTATCTGAATCGCTATAATGCGATGCTGGAGGAAGATGGTTTGGTGAAGTCTATTAATAGAATGTCGGAGCAAGTCGAGAAATCTGAATTTCCGGTGAAATTGATTTTACAATCTATGTTGGCGGAAGCTTATCATGGTTATTTTAATAATCAACAATGGAAAATTAGAAATAGAACGGCAACGGTTGATTTTAAAAATGAGGATATTCAAACTTGGGACGAATCAAAGTTTGTCGACAAAACCGTGGAATTATACTTGGCTTCATTGAATGACGAACGAATTAAGCAAATAAAACTCGCCGATTTTAGTGCTATCTTATATTATAAGGACAAAGATGATCTCACACTTCGTGCAACGCTTTATGATTTTTTGGCACATCGAGCCGTAGATTACTTATCGAATGATAGGACGTATTTAACAAAACCGGCTTATCAATTTACGGTTGATAAATCGGAATATTTTGCGGAAGCGAAAGCATTTTCAAAATTAAGAATCGAAACAAGAGATTCCGCTTCTTTGAAACATAAAGCAATGTTGATTTATCAAGAGTTGATACAATCGCATTTGGACGATACGGACAAAAGTGCATTAATTGATGTGAGTTTGAAGCGATTGACTTTTGTTTATAACAATTATAATGGTGTCGGTAAAAATAATTTCTACGAAGGGACTTTGCAAAATATGCAAAAACGCTACTTGGAAAATCCAATGTCGGCAGAAATTGCAGCAAAAATCGCTCAACTTTCTGTGAATGAAGCCGCAAAATACGACAAAGAAAAAGGCGATGACCACAAATGGGACTTTAATACGGCTCATACGATTGCAAGTGATGCCATTAAAAAACATCCAAACTCAATCGGTGCAAGTCAATGTCAAGTGATTATTAATAATATTGAACAAAAATCGTTGGGCGTTACAATGGAACAAGTGAATGTTTCGAATGAACCGATTTTATCTATAGCGTATTATAAAAATGTCAAAAAAGCTTATGTGAAAATCATATCAACAACGCATGGCGAAGTGCGGGAATTTGAAAAGCTTGATCAAGATGTTTGGTTTAAGAAATTGAATAAACGAACGGCACTTAAGCGTTTTTCTTTAGACTTTACGAATGATGGTGATTTTCGTCCGCACAGTTTAGAGTTCAAAATTGATGATTTAGACAAAGGGATTTATTACGTTTTGATTTCCGATAATGCTGATTTTTCTTACGAAAATCACGCCGTGGGTTATACGAATGTTCATATTTCAAACTTGGCTTTCGCCCAACGAAAAGACGACAAAGATAAAACGGTTTTTATTTTGACCAATCGAAAAACTGGTGAACCACAGAAAGATGTGGAAGCGGAATATTTCGTAGAAGAATATAATCGAGTTAAACAAAAATATATTTACAAATCGGTTGGAAAACAGACAAGTGACGACCGAGGTTTTATTAATGCAAGTGTCAATGCGAATCGATATTTCAAAGTGAAGTTCTCAAAAGGTGACGACATTTTATATTTCCAAGATGGTTATTCTAATTATCAATATGGAAGCAATAAAAGTACGAATATTACGACGCATATTTTCCTCGACCGTGCGATTTACCGACCTGGACAAACGATTTATTACAAAGGTTTAGCGGTAAAAAATGAATCGGATCGTAAAGTTCCGACTATCGTTACGAATGAAAAAGTAACCGTTCAGTTCCTTGATGTAAATTATCAAGAAGTCGAAAAAGTCGAATTACAGACGAATGAATTTGGAACATTCAACGGTTCTTTCATTGCTCCTCAAGGTGGACTTTTAGGACAGATGCGAATTCAAACCAGTATTAAAGGTCATTCAGGAAATAAATACTTCAGTGTTGAAGAATACAAACGTCCGAAATTTGAAGTCACCTTTAATCCCATAGAAGGTAGTTTCAAATTGGATGAGAAAGTCATTACAACTGGAAAAGCAAAAGCTTACGCTGGTAGCAATATCGATGGTGCAACCGTAAAATACCGAGTAACTCGTCAAGCGTATTTTCCATATTGGCGTTGGTGGAATTGGGGAAATAACCCTTATAACACACAAGCGACTGAAATTAAAAATGGCGAAACAACAACGGACGAAAACGGTGAATTTAAAGTTGATTTCACCGCTTTGGCGGATAAATCCATTCCGAAAGATAAAACACCGTTTTTCAACTTTACCGTTTATGCGGATATCACGGATATTACAGGCGAAACGCACACCTCACAAACTACAATTAAGGTCAGTCATATTGGTTTGGAAGCGGATATTGTCGTAAGCGAACAAATTAATAAAACAGAAACAGAAGCGTTTGAAATTTCTACCAAAAACCTTAGTGGAACGTTTGAAGCGGCAAAAGGAACGGTCAAAATTGAGCGATTAAAAACACCTGAAAATGTGTATAAAAATCGACTTTGGACTCGTGGAGAATTTTCTACGATGAAAGAAAAAGAGTTTAATAAAAACTTTCCAAATTATGCGTTTGGTGAAGAAGATTTGACGAAGAATTGGGAAGTCGTGGAAACGGTTATTGATACTAAATTCGATACCGAAAAATCTACGAAAGTGGCCTTAAAGAAAATCAAAAATTGGGAGCAAGGTCGTTATCGTTTGACGATGAAAACGCAAGATAAATTCGGCAATCCGATTGAACAAGTTAAAGAATTTACTTTGTTTTCTCCAAGCGAAAAAACCGTTCCGACCAACGACGCATTTTGGTTTACTACCAATAAAACGACCGCAGAACCGGGAGAAACCGTTTCTATTCAAATAGGTTCAGGTTACAAGAAATCACACATATTATATGAAGTCGAGCAAGATGGAAAAGTCTTATCGTCAAAATGGTTAGCTGTAAAAGGTAAACAAACGATTGATTTACCAATCAACGAATCGTATCGAGGAAATATTCACTATACGATAATGACGATTCAGAACGGACGTTTTCATTCCGAATCACAAACGGTAAATGTGCCATGGTCTAATAAGGATTTAACTATCGAATACATGACTTTCCGAGACAAGATGTTGCCAGGTTCGGATGAAGAATGGCAAATCAAAATTTCGGGAGCGAAAGGCGATAAAGTCGCAGCCGAAATGGTCGCAGCAATGTATGACGCTTCGTTAGATGCGTTCAAAGCGAATAGTTGGTCAGCGACATTCTTTGGTCAAAGTTATGCACAACGAGCGATTTCGAAAGGTAACGGTTTTAATCAAACCAGCACCTCTTTGATCGCCAATAATTGGCAGCCGACGCATTCCTATTCAAGTTCTCGCACGTATCCTACGTTGAATTGGTTTGGTTTTACTTTTTATGAATATTCGTATAATTATGCTTCTCGTGCAACGGTTGATGGGGCTTATGGAGGAGTTGAGCAAGCGGAGGAATATTCATTGGACGCTCCTGTAATGGCTTCTGCACCTGCACCGAAACTGTCACGACGTGAAAAGGAAAGTCTTGCAGCACCAATGGAAGCAATCGCAGGAAATACAAAAAAGAAAGATGCTGCCGAAATGCTGAGTGATAGCGATAATGATGGCGTTC
>CAWVWD010000071.1:0-11919 GCA_963933585.1 uncultured Saprospiraceae bacterium | reverse complement strand
ATCTAATTTAATTTCAAATTTTCAAAAAATTAAGGCTCTTTTTATATTAAAAATATATTTTATCTAATTTTATCTATAAAATAAGATAGCCAATTACACTATTTCTAATTAAGATTGATTCCAAAATTAGTTGTCTTTTAATTGCTACATTATATATCATTGTTAATACCTTTCAAATTACTTACATTTAACATTTATGTAATCAAAGATGAATAATTAACACCACTTTTTATGAATGAGAAACACGATGAGTCAAAAATACATGCAACCGTTTCCACGAAAATCCAGGACTATTTAGGTGAGTTTGTTTATGGCGGAATTGATGGCAGCGTCACGACTTTTGCTGTCGTTGCTGGTTCGACCGGTGCAAATTTAGATTCCTCTATTGTTATTATCTTAGGTTTTGCCAATCTTTTAGCCGATGGGTTTGCAATGTCTGTAGGAAGTTATCTTTCCTCAAAATCCGAACAGGCGATGTACGATAAACATCTACAAACGGAATATTGGGAAATAGATAATATGCCAGAAGTCGAACGGGAAGAGATCCGAGAGATTTATCAGAATAAGGGCTTTGAAGGTAAACTTTTGGAAGATGTCGTGAATGTCATTTGTAGCGATAAAGACCGCTGGGCAAATGTAATGATGAAGGAAGAATTAGAACTGATTCCTGATAAAAAATCTGCATTGACCATTGGTGGAATGACTTATCTTTCTTTTATTATTATTGGAATTATTCCTTTGATTGCCTATGTTTGGGATTATGCTGTCCAACAACTGAATAACGTATTTTGGATTTCTTGCACTTTAACAATGTTCGCTTTTATCGGAATCGGCTGGTTAAAATCTTCGGTTACACAAACCAGTAAAACAAAAAGTATTTTAGAAACCTTACTATTAGGAGCTTTAGCAGCCGCAGTTTCTTATTTTGTCGGTGATTTATTAGAACAATTAATTAAATAAAGAAAGATTCAGAAGAATTAATCTTTATATTAAGACCTTTATACCACAACACCTTTAAGCTTAAACAATTAGAAAATGATTTCAAAAAAAATACTATCTGCACTTAATAATCAAATTGCATTAGAAGGTTACGCTTCGTTTTTATATTTATCTATGTCATCATGGTGTGATAGCGAAGGATTATCCGGTTGTGCAGCATTTATGCGTCGGCAGTCCGATGAGGAAAGAGAACATATGCTGAAACTTTATGATTATATCAGCGAACAAGATGGACACGCTCTAACACCTTCGATTGCTCAAGTGCCCATTGCTTTTAATTCTATCCAAGAACTATTCAAAATGGTCTATACACATGAGCAAAAAGTGACCAGTTCTATCAATCAAATCGTTACACTTTCTAACCAAGAAAATGATCATGCAACACATTTATTTTTGCAATGGTACGTAGGCGAACAACAAGAAGAGGAAGCATTAATGCGTACAATCCTTGATAAGATAAAATTGATTGGTTCTGGTCCTCAAAGTTTATATTATATTGACCAAGAAATTGACAAAACCAATAAAGCAGCCTTAATAGCAGAAGGAGGAGAATAGGCCATTTTTGATTTAGAAAGTATTAAAAAAATGCTTTTCAACTTAAATACTATAAAATTACACCAAAACAAAAATCTACAATTCAGATACTAAAAAGGAGTTATACAAATTTTGTATAACTCCTTTTAGCATTATAACGTCTCAAGTTATAAGTGGTAGATTTTCACTTATCAAAATAGATAATATAATAATACGACCAACTATATACCCATCGCAAAAATCACCTCTTTATAAAATATCCATGACCAATGTCAAGTTTTGAATATTTCTAATTTTTGAAGGTCCACCAGCTTTTTTAGCGGGTTGAATATAACCGATTTGAACATCAATAAGCTGCTTTCCCTTTGGCAAAGTGCGATTTTTATAATGTCGGTTTGAGATTTGTGTTATTGAAAACCCTTTATAACCAAACTGGTTAGCTACAAATGCTTCAACTTCCTCTTGTGAAAATATGGTACTGTTATCCAACTCCATTAATCTAAAATTTAATTTGTGGTAGAATTAGTTTTAAAAAAAAATTGTGTTATCGTGTTACTGTATTGAAATAGTTCAGCAAATCGTATAAAAATCAAATAATTAATGCGACAATTGATGCAAGAATTAATGATATTTGTACGCTTTTACTAACTAAATAAGAGTAATTGGTACTATAATAATTACCTCAATACCCAAACACGCAACGTTATTAATGAACATTTTTCATTTCAATTTGCTAAATTAGAAACTTTCCCTAAAATTGTCACAAATATTTGATGAAAATATTAGTTCATTTTAAATACTTTAGAAGGGAACAAAATTAAAATGATTTTGATTTCAAATTTTAATTTTAATTTTAATTCAATACTTAATATCCTTACGAATTACCAAACAATTATGAATAGTATAAAAACAATACTTGGAGTCGGCGTAATCCTTTTATTATTAGGGAGTTGTGATAATACTAATTATCATTTCAAAGCAAAAATAGATTTTGATAATGCAACGTGGAAATATTCCGATACGACTGATTTTGAAGTAATGATTAACGATACCTTAAAACGCTATAACATTGGACTGAATATTAATCATTCAAAAGATTATTTACATCAAAATATCTATTTACGAATTCACACAAAATTCCCTGATGGAAAACGATTCAGTCAGCGTGTTAATATTGATTTAGCAGATAAGTCTGGCAAGTGGTATGGCAAAAGTTCGGGCAATTCTTGGAAAGTAGAGACTTACATACAGAAAGATGCTTTTTTTAATCAAATCGGAAAATACACTTTCACGATAGAGCAATTTACAAGAAATGAACATTTGGAAAATATTAATAATTTGACATTCTACCTGGAGGATACCGGAATGAATCGGTAGAATTCCTATCCTCCCGTAATTTAATTAAAAATGGAAAATGGAGAATGTCGTCTTAATGATTTTAGATATAAAAACTGTCATTCTCCTTTTTTAGAACGCACGGATTAAATGACAATCATAGTGTGAGGAAATTATCGTTTTATCGTTCCTTACATATATAGTTTCTACCTTTGCTAGGTTATTTATTAATCTTGATCGGATAAAATCATGGAACTAAGATTACGTTTCAATGCTTAGAATTATCCAATCAAACATAAGGGAATTAGGAAAAAGTTGGTATTAAAGTATAATGGTATTTGATATAGAATGTATCAAATACCTCAATGCGTTTTGTTTAAAACAAAACATTTTTTTTATAAAAAGTCCTATTTCCTTTTACAATTAGAACTATTGACAATGAAAAATATAATATTTACAGTGCTTTGTGTCGCTTTCTTATTCGCCAATCAAACCCTGAATGCTCAATCAATATTCATTTCCACTAATAATGATTTACATAAAGTCTATTTAGGAAACTGTAATTCAATATTGGTCGGAAGTTTTGCACCAGTAACTGGTATGTTGGATCTTGCGTTCAATCCGAATGGAAACTTATACGGTATTACGTCCAATGATTTTTATCAAATCGATACGATAACTGGTGCCGCAACTTACATCGGTACGCACAATAGTGGTGTAACGGCTCTAACGAGTGATAATAATGGAAATGTTTATGCGGCGACAAGCTCCGGAAATCTCTATACGATCAATGTTACAACAGGAGCAGCAACATTGATAGGTGTAATGGCAGCGGGGGCAGCGGGAGATTTAGCATTTTTCAATGGTGAATTATATTTAGCCGATGTTGCTGGCGAACTCTTCAGAGTTGACCCTTTGAATCCTGCCGGTGGTGCGAGTATTGGGATATTGAATGTCGGGAATGGACAGTTACCTTATGGCTTAATAGCTACCGGAGCTACTTGTCAAATTACTCAATTTTTAGCAGGAGGAAATGGTTCCTTATTTACCATAAACCCAGATAATGCACAAACCAATTTGATTTGTGCATTAGGACTTTCCATCACAGGACTTTCCAGTCCGGATGATTATTTAGCTTCCGACTGTACGCTTCAAATTGATTTAGATTATAACAATAGTTCAGGAGCATTGGTAAATCATTATGATGCGGATACCTCGTGTATTGCCACATTAGACATTGTAGATAGTGATGTTTTCGTTTATTCTCCTAATGCGATAGATTCTATCACGGTTTCAATTTCTAACGGTCTTTTGGATGGAACAAACGAGACTCTAACACTTACTTCTACCATAAATAATATCACAACTACAGGAAATGGAACGGCTAATGTTACTTTAATTAAAACCGGTTCAGCCGATTATTTTGATTTTCAAGATGCTCTTTTAGCAATGGAATATCAAAATACATCAGCAATTCCAAGTTTTGGTCAACGACAAATTTCATTTCTTGCTTATTCCGGAACAGAAGTAAGTCCAGTTTCGGTAACGACGCTTTATTTGCTTTCGCAAAATAATTTATCCGTACTCGACTTAGGAAATGATACAACACTTTGTCAAGGACAAACATTGACTTTATCTGCGAATACACCTTCTGCGATTACTTACCTTTGGGATAATAATCCAACGAATAATACCGCAGCTTTTTCTACCACAACGAATGGAACCTACTTCGTAGAAGTGAGTAATTATTGCGGTAGTTCTTCAGATACAATCATCGCTACTTTCGATCCGTTACCAATTATTGATTTGGGAAATGATACAACGATTTGTAATGGTGAAGTTTTAAATTTAGCTATAACAGATCCATTAGCAATCAGTTATAGCTGGCAAAATGGTTCTACGAATCCAATATTCGCAATAAGTCAAACCGGATTATACGTCGCCGAGATTAGTTCTAATTGTGGCACCGTTTCCGATTCTATTGATGTCCTGGTTTACACTTCTAACCTAAATCTTATTTTGGGTTCTGATTTCATATTATGCCCGGGCGATACACAAACTTTGGATATTACGACACCTTATGTTGATACTTATTCTTGGAGTACAGGTTCTAATGATGCAATTTTAGACGTTACACAAGGTGGAATCTATATTGCTGAAATCATTGACATTTGTGATTTTACAGATTCTGATACAATTGAATATACACTATTTGCAAGTCAAATAGCGGTGGAATTAGGCAATGATACTATCTTATGTACAAGCGAACAATTATCATTTGATGTGAGTCAGCCGACCGCTTTATCTTACACTTGGCAAGATGGTTCTACGAATACTACTTTTACCGTCCGATCAGAAGGAAATTATGGTGTAACTATCGTTGATTATTGTACATCTATTTTTGATTCCATTTCTGTAGATTATATTGAAGCTCCTGTATTAGAATTAGGTAACGATACGACACTTTGCAGAGGTAGACTTCTCGTTTTGGATGCTTATGATGAAAATACAAGCGATTACCTGTGGCAAGATGGTTCTATCAATCCACAATTCGTTGTCGAGCAAACAGGTGTTTATCAAGTAATTATTTCTAATGCCTGTGCGACCGTTGAAGATTCTATTGACATAAAATATACTGATGATGTTTTGTCGCTAATCTATCACAATGATATTTTTATATGCGATGGTGAATCAGCTTGGATTGGTAAAAACTTTGAGAATGAAGGCTTAACGTACAAATGGAATACAGGACAAACTGCACCAGTCATCAAGGTTTCAGAATATGGCGATTATCTCGTTACCGTTTCAAATGGTTGCATCGAACGTTCAAAAGTAATTCAAGTTCAAGAGTCTGAAAGCTGCTGTAAAGTTTTCCTTCCTGACGCTTTCACGCCTAATAACGATCGTAACAATGATCTTTACAAAGCTTATACTTCTTGTACTTTAAGTAGTTTTGAATTGGTTATTTTTGATCGTTGGGGAACTATTCTTTATCGTTCTACGAATCAAGATAATGGTTGGGACGGAACTTACAATGGAAAAGAATTAAGTACTGGAGTATTTATATGGAAAATTATTTATAACGATGGAAAGTTTGATCATACCGATAGTGGAAGCTTAACGTTGATAAAATAAGGAATTGGGAATTAGGAATTTAGTGGATATAATTTACATAATTCTATACTTCGTTTTTTTGATACTTTTTAAAAATAAGTTTCAATCAAAATATTTGGACAGTTAGGGATTTTAGACATTCATATTATGAATTATTAAACATAATTTGGAAAAATACCTTAAATGAAGTGGTCTAATATCTTCTATCTGAGAACGAAATGGTCTAACATGTTTATTAAACAGAACTAATCCCTAATTCCTAATCACTAATCCCGAAATTACCGTATATTTATACTTTCCTTACTAAGTATTAGCACTAAATAATAGATGAAGAGAGGTCTCGTTTTTGGTAAATTTTTACCTTTTCATAAAGGACATAAAGCGTTGATTGGATTCGCATTAAGACAATGTGATGAACTAATTGTATTAGTTTGCTGTAGTGATAAAGAACATATTACCTCTGATATACGAGTAAGTTGGATAAAAAAAACTTTTAAGAAAAATAGTAAAGTCATTGTTAAAAGTTTCGATTATAAAGAATCAGAACTTCCGAATACTTCCGAACCCTCCCGAAGTGTTTCCCAAATTTGGGCCTCAAAGTTCCGAGAAATTCTCCCTTTTTTTGACGTCATCATTACATCCGAACAATATGGTGAATACGTTGCAGAGTATTTAGAAATTCCGCATATCTTATTTGATAAACGGCGAACGAAACACGCTATTTCATCATCTATCATTCGCCAAGATACCGTCAAATACTGGGATTATATAGCTGATGCCGCGAAGCCATATTTCCAAAAAAAAGTGGTCTTATTAGGAACAGAATCTACAGGAAAATCCACACTTTGCAATACATTATCACATTATTTCAATGCAAACTTAGTAACCGAAACTGGGCGAGAAGTCGTTGATAACTCTACGAGTTTTACTAAATTCGATTTAGAATTTATTATTGAACAGCATGGACACAAAATAAAAAAAGCGAAGAAAAAGGCGAAACCTTTAATCATATTGGATACCGACATTCACATCACACAATCTTACGCAAAATATACATTCGGTGAATATTTGGACGTAAGTCCTAAAGTCTATAAATTACATCGTGCAAATTTGTATTTATTCCTTAATAATGATGTTCCGTTCGTACAAAATGAAAGTAGAATGACGGAAAAAATGCGAAATGAACTCGATAAATCTCATCGTAAAACACTAAAGGAATTTCGTATTAATTATCATGAAATTAATGGATATTGGAGCAATCGATTAAATAATGCAGTTAAACTGATTGAAGAAATGTTGCGTAATTAAGTTTCATTGTTTCATTGTTTTTAATAACCAAACAGAAGCTTGACCTTACGTTTGAAACAACAATGAAACAATGGCCAAGCAGTGATAATCGTCGAATAATAAATTTACTTCCTACCTCTCGTCATTTCTCGTTTTCCTGGAGGACCGGGCAGAGGTTCAACTTCAAAACCAATTGCTTTTAGATTACGTTTAAATTGTCCTTTCGCACAATAAGTCACCAAAACACCATTCGCTTTCAGGGCGTTATACATCGTCGTTAATAAGGGAATTTCCCAAAGTTCAGGCTGCGAATTTGGAGCAAAAGCATCAAAGTAAATAATATCAAATTGGTTTTCAAAAGTTAATTCTTGAAACATTTTTTTGACTTTCGTCAATTGAAAATGATTACTAATTAAAACCGTTTCATTCCAGTTTGCTTCATGCATTTTAAATAAAACATCTTGACTTTCAGTTAGTTGCAATTGCTCGGAATAATTTAACTGTCCAGCATCTTCCAACGTAATCGGATACGCTTCAACTCCTGTATAATGAATATTCAAATTCGACTTTTCACTTTCCAATAATGTCATAAGTGCACTCAAACCAGTTCCAAATCCAATATCTAAAATATGAATTTCTGACTGTATTTCCGCTTTTGGTTTTAATCCTGCATTAATAAAAACATGCCCTGTTTCTTGAATTGCTCCATATTTAGAATGATAACTCATACCATATTTCTCCGAAAAAATGGAGTGCGAACCGTCTTCTGTTTCAATAATCATAATAATTTTTTTTGTTGTTGTAAAGGCTATCTTAGCTGCCGCTGAATATTCATAAATACGGTAGCGATGGGAACACTCGAAAATTTATACCTTTAAAAAATCGCCGTAATTGTACCATTTTCTGTACGAATGTACAAATAGTAATTTCTTATTGGAATGTTTGATAAATTGAGCTTAGGATTTATGCCATTTTGCTCAATTGAAATCACCGAATATAATTATCTTATTATTAAAAAAGGTCACAAAATAATAAATCAATTGATGTAAGAACACACCAATTGACTTATGAATATCCAGTAATAATTTTCTTATTTTAATCCTTATAACAATCTAAGATAATGAAAATATCTAAACGCCTACTAATACTTTCACACTATCCGGTATTATTTTTTTTATTTTCTCAATTACAAAATCAACCTCTTCTTTCTTATTAAAGGTTGAGAATGAGAACCTTACTGCAACTTTTTCTTCATCAAAGTTAATTGCTTCTAATACATGAGAACGAGACTCTACACCAGAACTACAAGCACTTCCACCCGAAGAACTTACCCCCATAATATCCAAAGAAAACATCAATACTTCATTTTTGGGACTTGAAGGGAAGGAAACACTCAATACCTTTGGTAAAGAATTTCCTTCATAATCACCATTGAATTCAATACTATTAAAGTTCTCTTCCAATTGATTAATAAAATAAGATTTTATTTCTTGTAAATATTCTTGGCTCGTTTCCATATTTTTAGAAGCGATTTCCAATGCTTTCGCCATTCCTAGAATTCCATAAACATTCTCCGTTCCACCGCGCATATTACGTTCTTGTGAACCGCCATCAATAAATGGTTTAATCGTATTATCACCATTAATATAAATAAATCCAACACCTTTTGGACCATAAAACTTGTGAGCAGCACCACTCAAAAAATCAATCTTAGTCGCTTGAACATCTATCGGTAATTGACCAATCGTTTGAACTGTATCCGAATGATAAAAAGCATCATGACGATTACACAAATCAGCAATCAGATTCATATCACAAATCGTCCCGATTTCATTATTAGCATGCATTAAAGAAACCAACGTTCTCTTATCACTACTTTTCAAGAGTGTTTCCAAATTATCCAAATCAAAACAACCTTTATCTGAAATATTCACATAAGCGACCTCGATTCCTTTCTCTCTTTCCAATGCTTCAGCGGTATGCAAAATGCAGTGATGTTCAATCGGGGATGTAATAATACGTTCTACACCCAAATCCCGAACAGCACATTTTAAAGCCATATTATTCGCTTCTGTTCCCCCAGATGTGAAGAAAATTTCACCAATTGACGCATTCAAATAGCTGGCAATTGTTTTTCTTGCTTTTTCAAGCGCTGCGCGAACGTTCCGACCTTCATTATGAATAGAAGAAGGGTTTCCATAATAATTATCAATTGCATCTTTCATCACCTCTTTCACTTCCGGATGAATCGGTGTCGTTGCTGCATTATCAAAATAAACTCGCATAGTTTTTTTTGGTTTTTAGTGAATTATCCAGTAAAATATTACACAAAAGTAAGAAACCCTTTGAAACTATAATAGTTTCAAAGGGTTTCTTACTAAATTCTGAAATTATAAATACCGACAACTTTGATTATTGAGTGTTTTCAATACTACATCAAAACGGTCAAATAATTAATACCTAATTTATTCTACATCCAATGCCCCAGAACGTATTGCTTTCAGATACTTCGCAACTTCCTCTTTCACTTTCGGTGCAAGAAGAACTAACCCAATCATATTCGGGAAAATCATTGCAAAAATCATGGCATCTGAGAAATCAATTACGGCTCCCAAACTCGCTGCTGAACCAATAACAATAAAGAGTAAAAACATGATTTTATAAGCCATATCCATAGCTTTACTTTTTCCAAATACAAATTTCCAAGCTTGTAAACCGTAGTACGACCAAGATAACATCGTTGAAAATGCGAATAAAATTACCGCAACTGTCAATACATATGAGAATCCAGGAATTGAATTATCAAACGCTGCCGCAGTCAAGTTCACACCATCTAACATTCTTCCATCTTTTAGCGTAACTGCTGAATCCACCACTGCTCCGTATTCAAAAGCTCCATCGATTTGGAAAATAATGATAACTAAAGCTGACATTGTACAAACCACAACCGTATCAATGAACGGTTCTAATAATGCCACAATACCTTCACTTGCAGGATATTTTGTACGAACGGCTGCGTGAGCCACAGAAGCAGAACCGACACCAGCTTCATTCGAGAAGGCTGCACGACGAAATCCTTGAATCAAAACACCAACAACACCACCTGTAATACCAGCTCCCGTGAAAGCACCTTCGAAGATAGCACCGAAAGCAGCTGGAATAACACTAACATTTAATGCCAAAACAATCAATGCACCTAATACATAAACACCAACCATAAATGGAACAATACGCTCCGCTACTTTACCAATACGTTTGATTCCACCCAAAATTACAATCGCCACTAAAATCATCATCACTACACCAAAAGCAGTTCCTATCCATGCAGAATCAGAACCAATAACTTGCTTGAACTGTGCTGCTGCTTGATTCGCTTGAAACATATTTCCGCCACCAAGTGAACCACCGACCATCATAATCGCATAAAAAATTGCTAAACCTTTACCTAATTTAGCCATACCCTTTTCAGATAAGCCTTTACTCAAGTAATACATTGGTCCACCATAAACTGTTCCATCAGGTCCAATTTCACGATACTTTACACCAAGCGTACATTCGACAAACTTAGAAGTCATCCCAATAAATCCAGCTAAGATCATCCAAAATGTTGCACCTGCACCACCGATTGCAATCGCAATCGCTACACCTGCAATATTTCCTAAACCAACCGTAGCTGAAAGTGCTGCCGTCAAAGCCTGAAAAGCCGTAACTTCTCCATGATGCCCTTCCACACGAGCTGTATCAATATTATCACCATCAACCGTAATAATATCAGGATCACCTACTTCTTGACGAGAATCATTTTCATCCTCGCTCGGATCACCCGCCAAACTATCATATTTTCCACGAACGACATCAATCGCTAATTTAAATTTCGTAATATTAGGAAAGCCAAAATAAACTGTGAAATAAGTCGCTGCACCAATTAATACGATTAATACAATCGGTAAAGTAATCCCGTCGCCAAGATTAATTCCATAAAATACAAAACCTGCAATCGCATCCGAAACAGGTTTTACAGCAGCATTAATTCGTTCATCCAGTCCTTGAGGCTCTTGTGCTAATAACAGTAAAGGCGTAAAAATAATCGCCAATAATAAGGTCAATAATTTTTTCATAAATCAATCTTCTTTTATTATTATTTTTGCCTAAAAAGGCAATTAGGTTTTACATTGAAGTTTTTTAAAATTCCTTTCGAAGCGAAATAACAAAATTCAAGTTGGAATAACGAAAAAATAAGAAATTTAAACTAATCCATTCCTGCTTTTTACAATAAAAACAATGTTTTTCATCAAAACCTACATTATATAGTAGATTTTGTCATTTCTCCTAATCTCCGAACAACGCTGTCTGACAATACCTGATAAACCTTTCTCATACCATTTTCCGCATCTATATTTATTCTTGATTGCAGAATTTGATATTCAACCTTATAACGCAACGTCGGATATTTATCCATGTAATGATTGAAACTATCCCGAAAAACTGTTAAATCGTGCCATGCTCCAATTTTCCGCCCAAAATTCTTAATCTCCTTTAATTCCGACTTTAACTTTTCCGATTGAAAATGATGCTTATTCAATAATGATAACAAATAATGTACTTCCTTATACCAAATCCGAATTTGATGCAAAGCTTCCTAACATGTTC
>CAWVWD010000070.1:0-12064 GCA_963933585.1 uncultured Saprospiraceae bacterium | reverse complement strand
AGTCTGACTATGTAAATGTTGTAAAATATCGATATCTGTAAACGTTGCGTTTTCATTTGCTGAAAGGCGAAAAAACTGCAGACTATCGCCATTTTCTAACCTGACTTTCATCTGATTTTCCTCCCTTTCCATAATTTCCAACTTATTCTGCTGTGCCTCATTTTGATACGAAATCACATTTTCTTTTTCTTCCCAAGTAAAATCGGTTGGATTAAAAACATCTTCGTAAATCGTCATTCGATCAGGCGTAATATTAGCAATCAAATTTGGACGATAAAAAATATCATCCGAATAAGGAGCCGGAGCGATCCAAACGCCAAGCAACTTACTGTCAGTTCCCGGTTCAAAAGAATTACAAGCTGTAAAAAACACGGCAGTTAGAAGGAAAAAAAGGTCTATGATTTTAGTCATCTTATACTTGTATTATGAATTGTATTAAATAAAAACCGTCATTACAGCTTTCGCCGCAATGACGGTTTTTATTGTACTTTTTAATTGTACAATACGACCAACTAATACTACCGGATGCCAATTCATCACGTTAATTCATCGTTAATTCCTGTCCAATCGTCAACGCATCAGATGCTAAATTATTCACTTTCTTAATCTGATCAACAGAAACATTGAACTGCTTAGAAATTTTCCAAAGTGTGTCACCTTTCTGAACGATATAAGTATTTTGCTTAATAGAAGCAGGTTTAGGTTTTGGCGTTAATTGCTTCATATTTGGTTTTGATAAAACAGGAAACATATTTTTATTTGATTTTTCGACCACCTTTACAATCATCTCTGTACCGATGAAGATTGTATTATTTGTCATTCCATTTAACGCTTTTAGTTCATCTACGGTTAGATTATATTTCTTAGCGATTGAGAACAAACTTTCGCCAGGATTGACTTCATGTGTTGAACTCAAAATAACAGGTATTTTCGTCTTATTACCTTTCTCTTCCAATGTGGAACGTTCCCCTTCTTGTATCAATAACTCTTGACCAATTTTGACATTATTACCCGCCATTTTATTTAATAACCTGACTTGATCAATCGTTACACTATACTTTTTAGAAATTCCGTAAAGTGATTCTCCTTTTTCAACCCAGTGAATTTTATCCCCTTTCAGTAATGGGATTTCAGTAAATCGTTCCGGCTGAATATCTGTCGTATAAGTTATTGTAGCATTATGCTCCGGTTCTGTCATCCTGCCCATGAATAAAATCATATCTGTTTTATTATCTTTAATAAAAAACAAAAATGGTTGATTCGCATTAAAAAATGCAGGTCTTGGTTTTAATCTACCTTTTGCTTGTCCGATAACCGCTGTCGCTTCAGCAGCTTCCGTTCCTTCTTCTGAAACGATAATAAATGCTTGGTGGAAAATATTAGACAACCGAAGACTCTGAGTCGAAATCCCATCAAATGCAGAAGCATGCGTAAAGGGTTCTTTTAAACCCATTTTTCGGAAAGTCGAACGCATATTATATTGAATTTTCAAATGAAATTTCGGTATGGTCACCACGACAGGACGCTTCGTCATCGCTTTCAGCCATTGCTGATAAGTTGCTTTGGAAAGGCTATTTTCTATCTTATCTAGACCATTCGCAAAACGAGGTAAAACAATAACCATCGAAGTCGATTCTCCTTCATAAGGCAATTCTAAAATTTGATAATTATCGTTTTCATAATATTTATGATCAGCGACTTTTTTGGTCATAAATTGCGTTTCAATCATTTTATCATTGAGACCATAAAAACTATTCGTTGCGGTTAATTTATTATCAAAAGGAATCGCCCAACTTCCTTGAAAATAAATCGCATTGGCCATCACAAACCGAGTCAATTCATTGATACTTCCTTCTTGAATTAAACCTTTAATATTACCTTCTGTTTTATCAGAAATCCATTGATTTATTTGACTTCTACCAGCTTTATAATTCTTTGTAAAAGCGACTTTATGAATTTCATCTCGACCAGTTAGTTGTCGAGTCGTTTGGATAAATTTCTTATTGATTGGCATCGTTTCATCAAGCCACATTCCATTTGCAATTCTTATCGTTACACCTCGAGAACGTTCAAAATCGTTGGTAAAATCTCTATATTGTTTTAAGTTCCTTTTGGCATTATCATCATAATAAAAAACATCGTGAAGCTGTGTTTGTGTCAAACCCGTTGCTCCAGCGTAAGGCATTGCGAAAGCGGAAGAGATACTAAAAGGAGAAAAAAAGAGGTTACCATCCTTGTTAGCCGTTCGGAGTTTTTTGTATAAATCGAAAGAAAATGACTTTGAACTTTCTTTGATATTGCTTTGTCCAAAAGCGAATTGATTGATAAGAATGAGGTAGAAAATAATATTAATTTGAAAAAAGTATTTTTTCATATTGTTATAATTATTTGATTCCTTATAATTGTCTAACTATAAAATTACGGAATCGTTAGATTGTTCAATTATTTTGTCTAAAATAATCGAACAATTTAACAATCAATCAAAAAAATCAATCTTATTAAAAATCATTAAGTACCAAAAACTCTTCCAAAAGAGCTTGAGCCTTTTCCCAATCTTCCATCACTCGTTCTAATTTTCCTTGAGCCGTTTGATATTCTTCTATCGTTTTAGCTTCTTCAGGCGAGCCATAAAAACTGGTATCTGCCATTTTCACTTCTACCGTAGCTATCGTAGCTTCTAATTTCTCAATTGTCTTTTCTGCTTTCTCCACTTTCTTCTCAAGTCGACGACGATTCTTTTGGAGTTGACGTTCTTCTTCATAAGATAATTGAGGTTTTTCAGACTTAGCCACTTGAAGAGACACTTTCTTTTTCGTCATTTTCTCCACATCACGCATATTATCCAAAGCTCGCTTTTTCAAAAATACATGAACATCTCCAATATAGTTATGCAATTGCTGATCTCGAAATTCCAACGTCCGATTCGTCAAACCTTGCAAAAAATCTCTATCATGAGAAACCACGATTAACGAACCTTCATATTCCTGCAAAGCATGTTTCAACACATCCTTTGAATTCATATCCAAGTGATTCGTCGGCTCATCCAATATAAGTAAATTAAATGGTCTTAGCAACAAACACGCTAATGCCAACCTTGCTCGTTCACCTCCTGATAGCACGCTTACTTTCTTATCTACGTCTTCGCCACTGAACATAAACGCACCCAAGATTGATCGAACTCTCGTTCTCATTTCTTCGGGAGCCATACCTTCCATCGTTTGCAAAACCGTATAATTTGGATGCATTGATTCGGCTTGATTTTGAGCATAATAACCGATTTCAACGTTGTGTCCCAACTGACATTTTCCGTCTGTCAATGGTTCAATTTGAGCGATTATTTTAGAAAGCGTCGTTTTTCCTTGTCCGTTTTGACCAACAAAGGCAACTCTATCGCCTCTATCCATTTTGAAAGCAGCTTGATTCAAAACCGTCAGGTTACTATATTTTTTGACAAGTTTATCAATATCGACCACTATTTCACCAGAACGAGGAGCCGGCGGAAAACGTAATTTCATAGAAGAAGTATCTTCATTATCAATCGAAATACGTTCCATTTTATTTAATTGCTTCTGCATGGATTGAGCCATTTTCGTCTTACTCGATTTTGCCATAAAACGACTAATCGTCCGCTCCTTTTCCGCAATTAATTTTTGTTGATTTTTGAAGGTAGATTCTTGAATCGCTTTGCGTTCTAAGCGCATCACACGATATTTAGAATAATTCGCTTTATAATCATAAACCTTACCCATTTCGATTTCGACCGACCGATTCGTCGTATTATCCAAAAAGGTTTTATCATGCGAAATAATAATCACCGAACCCGTATAATCTTTCAAAAAGCTTTCCAACCATATAATAGATTCAATATCAAGGTGATTTGTAGGCTCATCCAGTAAAATGAAATCAGGACGACGTAATAAAATTTTCGCCAACTCGATTCTCATTTTCCATCCACCACTAAACTCATCTGTCAAACGATTCATATCACTTGACTTGAAACCCAAACCTGATAAAATCCGTTCTGCGTCCGCTTCCACGGTATGTCCACCTAATAAGTGAAAACGATCCGTCGCTTCGCCCAATTCCGTCATTAAATCAAAGTAGCCTTGACTTTCATAATCAGTTCTCTCGCCCAATTCTACCGTAATTTCCTCCAGCCTTTTTTCCAACCTTTTCGCTTCCGCAAATGCTGTTAAAGCTTCATCCATTACTGTTTTACCTTTCGGCAATTCTAAATCTTGGTGTAAGAAACCAAGCGTAGAACTTTTTGGAATTGTGACTGTTCCTGCATCACCTTGTTGATATTTTGCAATAATTTTTAACAAAGTAGATTTTCCCGCACCATTTCGTCCGACCAAACCAATTCTATCTCGCACATCAACTTTAAAATTGACATTATCGAACAAAACTCTATTTCCGTATTGTACTGTTAAATTTGTAACTGAAATCATTATGTATTAAGTTATCTTAATTACCGTTTTACTAAAAAAAAGCACTGTTGAAAAATATATTGAATTGAATATGATAATATTAAAAATTAGTAAAAAAATAATTTGAAATCATCTGCTTACCTTGACAAAATTTATCAAAAAACCATTTGTATTTTGATTCATATTCAATTTTGATTCACATTTAATCGATTATTACCACAAAACTAATGAAAATAAAAATTTATACAATAATCTATATGATAAGACATTATATAAAAGACTTCTAATTATTCAATAAAAGCGGTCAAATGGAAATAGTTGTTTTAAATTATTTATAAATAGCTTGCAAATACTTAACTACAGGTATGAAAGCTCAAATATTTCTATTTAAAATAAAAATCTATTGAAATAGTTAGAAAGGTTCGTATTAATAATTAAAAAATATTTTCGACCTTTAAGGCTGATAATTACTGAAATGTATTCCAAACATAATAAAAGACACTTGAATATTTTTTTTGAATTTAAAACCCTTGGGGAGCAGGCAACAAATAATCTATCCGCTCTAACTTATCATAACGGATAGGTTATTTATGGTCTACTTCCTTTACTTCTTAAAAATTAATTTATGAAACACGTTCTATTCATTCTATTATCTTTTTTATTAGTAAATATTACTAAAGCACAGGTTACTTCCATTAGTAGTATTAATGTTGGAGGATCGGCTTTTGTAGGAATTTCTCTAATCGCAGAGCAAAACAATCACGGTGCTTCCGAATTGTCTTTTACACCGACACCATCGTATAGTGGAGGCGTTTTGGTTAATGTAAATTGGTACCAAAATCTAGGTATTCAGATAGAAGGAAATTATGCTTTTCAAGGACAAAAGTATTATGGCACACAGAGTGGTATTGAAACTGAAAAGAATTTAACCTTGAATTATATTCAAATTCCCGTATTATTCAAGTACACTTTTACAGAATATAGTATCAGTAAAGCAGCTCCCGATTTATTCTTTATGGTTGGACCACAATTCGCGTTTTTACAAAATGCTAAGTTAGCATATCTTAGAGGTGGTACAGAGGTAGGTTTTACAGAATATCACGAAAATGTCTTTAATCCTTTGTCGGAAAGACTTCCAGAATATACAACCGACATAGACTTATTTAATAATTTTGATTTGTCATTGACGGCCGCTTTGGGCGCTCAATTTGAAATTTCTGATTATCTTATGATTACAGCAGAATCTCGCTTGAATTGGGGCGTTTCAGATATTAATGCTCGTACTTGGCGTTTTCCTGATTTGCGGAATCATTATACGGCTTCTCGCAATTATGTTTGGGGCTTAAAAATTGGTATAGTCGGAACGATTTGGTAAGTCATTAAATTAAATAATATTTTTTTAACAAAGAACCTCATTGTGAAAATTTCATGATGAGGTTCTTTGTTTTGTAGAAGATGTATAATAGAGGAAACATCGACATGATTTTGCTATATAAATACCAAGTCAAAAATAATTTGATGAAAAAATTTATACTATTTTTAATATTACCTTTTTTAATATCTTTGACGTATTTCTCCTTTGGACAAACCGCTTCTAATGATTTATTATTGATAGAAATCAATGACAAATTCGGTTATATCAATAAGTCAGGCGAAATCGTCATTGAACCTCAATTTAAGTATGCAAATAGTTTTTCGGAAGGTTTGGCCGTAATTTCTATGCCTGATGAAGATGAAGCGTATGGAGGAAAATACGGCTATATTGATTCTACCGGAACATTGATTATCTCACCAAAATATAATACTGCGAGTAATTTTACACACGGTTGGGCAAGGGTGAAACAGGAATTTGGAGGATTTATTTATATTAATAAATTAGGAAAACCGATGATGAATAATACTTTTTTTGAGTGTTATAATGTTCATAATTTTCCAATTCCTGTTCGAGAAACCAGAAAGTCAAAAGCTGGATATATTGATAAGAAGGGAACATATGTCATCGAAGCAAAATTCGATGTTGCTTTTCCTTTTATTGAGGGTTATGCGGTCGTTGCGATGAATCAAAAGTATGGTTATATTAATCTACAAGGTGTTTTTTTGATTCAACCGAAATTTTATAGAGCGAATTATTTTCAAAATGGCTTAGCAAAAGTCATTATACAAGATGAAAAATCAGGCGATAAACGAGAAGGCTTTATTAATAAAAAAGGAAAATATATCGTTCCACCTTCATTTTGTGTTGGTTGCGCAAAAGATTTTTCGGAAGGTTTGGCAGCCGTAACTTCGGACGGAAAAAAGTGGGGATTTATTAATACAAATGGTAAAATTGTCATTGCTGCACAATTTGAAAAAGCAACAATATTTAAGGAAGGTTTGGCAAAAGTCAAGTTTAATGGTAAATATGGATTTATTGATAAATCAGGAAACTGGATAATTAAGCCAAAGTATGATAATGTCAGTAATTTCAATAATGGTATCGCTTCCATTTATCAAAAAAACGAAAGAATGGGTTATATTGATAAGCATGAAAAATACATTTGGCGAGCTAAAAAGCCTAAAAAAAAAGAGATGGAAGAAAGTCCCTACGACAAATATTGAAACGTAAAAAATCGGTAAAAAAAAAGCGGCGTATTTAACGGCTATTTCACAATTTTAATGAAAGTCTGTAATGTCGTTTTAGAAGCCTCTCAATTAAAAAACAACCGCAAAGAATGCAAAGGAGAAACGCAAAGAATGCAAATAAAATTTTGCGACCTTTGCGAAACCTTGGCGTCCCTTGCGATTGAATTATTTTAATTATAATCTTCATCGCTTAACATTCCTGATAACATATCCTTGAATGTATATTTTTTATTAATAAACTCTCGTCCAATAATATTGAATTCTACCAAACCGTGTAATACCAATTCCATAAACAAATATTTATGCTTATCAGCGATACCGTTTAGCTTGATAAATTTCTCTAAACCTGCCACTTTTAAAAGTTCCTCTTTGTATTTTTCGTCAGAATCGTCATTCAATAAATCGACTGTATTTCCAGCTGAAAAGTACATTTTAATTGTGCCGTAAGGATCCCGAACTTCTTCCTGTTTTCTTCTTCGAGACATCTGTTCAGGATTCGGAAAGTACTGTAAGAATAACTGCTTTATTGCCGCACTCATCAAGCGTAAAGCAACATTATAAGGCCCTTCTTGTTCGCCTTCGTAAACCAATTCTACCTTTCCGGTAATCGCTGGAATTACACCCCAGAAATCAGTAATACGTGCAATTGTTGATTCCCCGTTATTGATTAACATTCTACGTTCAGCAGCCGAAACTAAGTTTTCATAACCTGCGATTGACAAACGAGCAGAAACACCTGACTTCTCATCAATATATTCTGATTCTCTTGCTTCGAAACTTATCGTTTCTAATAAATCTTTTAGCAATTCCGGAACTTCTATTGCATTTTCTTGCGCTTCCGTCAAATTTGATTCCTGCGAAGTAATCGCTTTAGCAATCTCAATCGTGCGAGGATAATGTGTCAAAATCTGACTTTCAATTCTATCTTTTAATGGCGTGATAATACTTCCTCGATTCGTATAATCTTCAGGATTTGCCGTAAATAAGAATTGTACTTCTAATGGCAAACGCAACTTAAAACCACGAATCTGAATATCACCTTCTTGCAACATATTGAACAATGCTACTTGAATTCGAGCTTGTAAATCCGGTAACTCATTAATCACAAAAATTGAACGATGTGCACGAGGAATCAAACCAAAATGAATCACACGCTCATCAGAGTATGGCAACTTCAAAGTCGCTGCCTTGATAGGATCCACATCACCAATCAAATCCGCTACAGAAACATCTGGTGTCGCCAACTTCTCCACATAACGCTCCTTTCTGTGAATCCAACTTACTGGCGTATCCTCTCCTTTTTCTGCAATCAAATCAATCGCAAAGCGAGAAAGCGGCTGCATCGGATCGTCATTTAACTCACTTCCTGCGACAATCGGCATATATTCATCCAACAAGTCAACCATCAAACGAGCCAAACGAGTTTTCGCTTGTCCACGTAAACCCAACATCAATACATTATGTCGAGATAAAATCGCTCTCTCTAAATCAGGAATTACCGTATCTTCAAAACCTAAAACTCCTTTAAAAACAGTTTCTTTCGCCTGTAATCTTTTAATTAAATTATCTCTTAATTCATCTTTTATAGAACGAGATTTATAACCTGAAGCTCTTAATTCGCCTAATGTTGTAATATTTTTCATGATTGATTTTTCGTGTTTAATGTTTTAACAACTTTTCTAAAACAGTAAGATTTTAATATTGTTTTTGAATGGTAGAATTAACATGAAAGTTGGAGGAAGTTAGGGACATAATTTTTATAAAAATTACATTATAATTGGACGCATTATAAGTTTACGTAACTCAAATAAATTAATCTGAGTCACGCCTTCACAACCAATTATTACGAAAAAGAATGAAGCTAAAAACCCGAGCGTTTATCCAAATAAAAAACGACAAGATAACATGAAAGAAATCTATCTACGCCTTATATTACTTATATCGAATTCCGCCTTAATTGGACAAATCACCACACCAATAAAGTCAGAATTAAAAAAGCTATTTCGAAAAAGTATTGATCAAGGTTCACAAAGAACAATAGCCACTTTATCCAATCCCCGGACTATTAATAATCTTGACAATAGTTATTTCGAAAGTGATACAATCACACTAATAAATATTCATAATTTTAAGGATAGATGTCATTTTTGTAAAAAAGTGAATTGGACTTTTTATAAAAAAATAAATTTTATTTCGTGAAACCTCAAACTTGTAAAAGAGCCATCAAGCATGAAAGTTGGTAGTTTGGATGATTTTTATGAATTAAAGGTAGAGAACGAACCTATCGGTTTAATAATTCAAATTGATAATTCTACAAATTCGATAAACCGTTTTTTAGTCTTATCAATTATTAGAATCGAAACAAGAACTGAAATAATATTAAAACGATTAGAATAATTGTCAATCTTCCCTTTTCTACAATCTCACTAAACAGAAACCCATCAAAACCTGTTACCTTTACTAAAATTATAATATAAGGGTCGGACACTTTCAAAGCATCCGACCCTTTGAAAAATAAAAAAATGGCGAAAATAGCAATAGACTTACAATCGGGAACAGCGATTCAGCATAGCGATATTATCATCGGAATAGATTTGGGGACGACGAATAGTTTGGTCGCTTATGTGAAAGATGGGGAAGCAATAACGGTGCGAGATGCGGATGGAAAAAATGCACTTGTACCTTCTATTTTACATTTCAAAAATGATAATTCGATTTTAGTTGGGAATGCAGCGAGAGAAAAATTAATTGAAGAACCGCAGAATACGATTTTTTCGGTAAAGCGATTAATGGGAAAATCCTATAAGGATGTCGCTAATTTCGAAGACTTTTTTAGTTATAAAATTATTGATGAAGATGCAGATAAATTGGTGAAGATTCGGGTTCAAGACCGTTTTTATACGCCGATTGAATTGTCATCTTATATTTTGGAAGAGCTGAAAAGACGTATTGAAAAAACGTTGGGTGCGAAAGTTAGCAAGGCGGTGATTACCGTTCCGGCTTATTTCAATGATGCACAACGTCAAGCAACTCGGGACGCAGGAAAGTTAGCAGGTTTGGACGTTTTACGAATTGTGAACGAACCGACCGCAGCGAGTTTGGCGTATGGAATTGGGCTTGATCCAGAGGAAAGTAAAACAATTGCAGTTTATGATTTGGGTGGTGGAACATTTGATATTTCTATCTTACAAATCGAAAACGGCATTTTTGAAGTGCTTTCTACACATGGCGATACGTTTTTGGGTGGTGACGATTTTGATCGTGCAATTGTGAATTATTGGTTAGAAAATCATGGCATTGAAAAATCAATTTTAAGTACAAATAAAACGTTTGCTCAAACCATTCGTTTGGCCGCCGAAGAAGCAAAGAAGACGCTTTCTTCCCAAAATTCATTTTCGACTGAAATTGATGGCAAAACATATGAAATTACCAATGACCAGTTTGCACAAATCGCAAAACCGTTAATTGATAAAACCTTAGTGGCTTGTAAAAATGCCTTGTCCGATGCGAAATTAAAAACAGCTGAAATTGATAATATAATCATGGTTGGCGGTTCAACTCGTATGCCTTTGGTGAAGTCGACCGTTTCGGATTTTTTCGGAAAAGAGGTTTACGATAAAGTAAATCCTGATGAAGTTGTGGCAATGGGAGCAGCGATTCAAGCGGATATTTTGGCAGGAAACCAAAAGGATATTTTACTGATTGATATTACCCCTTTATCGTTAGGAATCGAAACGGTTGGCGGTTTGATGGACGTGATTATTCCTCGTAACTCGAAAGTCCCCATGAAAGCTGGTCGTCAATATACGACTTCGATTGATGGACAAACAAATATGAAAATTGCGGTGTATCAAGGCGAAAGAGATTTGGTGGAACACAATCGTAAATTGGGCGAATTTATCCTAAAAGGAATTCCGCCCATGCCGATGAATTTACCAAAAATCGAAATTCATTTTATTCTAAATGCGGATGGAATTTTGACCGTTCGAGCAAAAGAATTACGCTCTGGCGTCACGCAACAAGTGGAAATGAAATCTGCTTACGGTATCACCGAGGAAGAAATGGCATTGATGCTTTTGGATTCTATCAAGAATGCGAAATCAGATATGGAAATCCGTGGCTTATTAGAAGCTAAAAACGAAGCAAATAATGTCGTTCGTGCTGCTGAAAAGTTCTTGGTTCAAAATGCTGAAATCTTATCTGACGAAGAAAAAACAAATTCAACGGCTTTAATCGAAGCCTTGAAAATTGTCGTTGTCGGAGAAGATAAAGACTTGATTAATAAAGGAATGGACGATTTGAATGAATATACAAAACCAATGGCTCATCGAGCAATGGATGTGAATATTAAGAAAGCAATGGCTGGGGCGAAGATTGGGAAGATGTAGTAATGATAAATGATGAGTTATGAATGATGAAAAAGGTTCGGACGTTTGAGAAGCGTCCGAACCTTTTATTTTTCTACTTTATTAAAGAAGCCTTCTTTATCGATTTTTCGTTTTCAATAAAACTAATCTTTATGGAAAAATTCATCAGAGTATCAATTTTTGTTTTAGGCTTTATACCTTATTTATTTATTATTTCTTTATTAACTTTTTATTTATATGCAGCAAAAATTTTAGGCTATTATCCAATTTATAATAATCCAGACTCTGGAGAATTATTCATCTCCCAATATTATAGAGACTTTATAACCTTCTCACTTGTATCTTCATTTTACGCCTTCTTCGGTTAGTTTATACTCGTTATTATTTTAACATTAAATAAATCTATTAATAATAAACTTCGTTTAATAATAATAAGTTTTATAGGATACTTTCTCTTTATACTATTGGTTTTCTCTCCAATAACAGAATGGTTTATGGATTAGAGCAAAAGTTAATTCAAGTAATTTATCTTATTGACAATTATCCGATTGAAAAATTTGAAACTAATTCTGAACCAAAAATCCATTACAAAACGTTTATATTTACGATACAATCAATTATTCATCAAAATAGAAAAGCATGGTA
>CAWVWD010000069.1:0-12118 GCA_963933585.1 uncultured Saprospiraceae bacterium | reverse complement strand
ACAATTGCTTCTGGTGTTTGTAATGGTTTAGGTATTGCTCCTCAACTTATTGGAGAAGTTATCGGAATCACAAAAGCATATTGTACGAGAGTTGGTTCTGGACCTTTCCCGTCTGAATTGCATGGTGAAGTTGGTGAATTATTGCGTCAAGAAGGTGGCGAATTCGGTGCGACAACTGGTCGTCCTCGTCGTTGTGGCTGGATTGATATTCCGCAATTAAAATACATGATTATGATTAACGGTGTCACACAGCTGTGTGTCACGAAAGTTGATATCCTAAATAATTTTGATGAAATTTCTGCGGCAACACATTATAAAATAGATGGTGAATTAGCGGATTTACCACCTTATGATTTGTGTGCAGATGGAATCGAACCTGTTTATACCTCTTATCCTGGTTGGAAACAATCTTTGGAGGGTATTGATGATTACGATGATTTACCGGAAACAGCAAAAAGCTATTTGGAAACTTTGGAAGGAATGTTGGAAACGCCGATTACAATCGTTTCAAGAGGTCCTCAACGTAAAGAATTGATTTTGAAAAACAAATAAAGAATTTAGTTGGTATTTTTCATCCAACTTTATATAACTTTTGTTGTTAATACTAGGTAATTCTAAAATGCCACTTTCGTCAAACAAAGTGGCATTTTTCATTTTCTGCAAAAGCGAGCAAGTAATTTTAAGTCATCTGCTCACTAATTTACGCAATACGTTTATGGTTGATTTCAAAATAACAACTTCTAATATTCGAACGGAAACGTTCAAAATCTACGATTTTCAATCGTTCAAGCAAAAAGCTTTGCTTTGGGCAGATACGGAGAATATTGTCTGTTTTTTGGATAATAATGGATATTCTAATTATCCTTATAATTCACAAGAATGTTTGATGGCAATTGGTTCACAGGAGGAATTGGTTACGGTTGATAATAGTTTTGAACAATTAAAAACGTTTTATAACGAAAAAAAGGATTGGCTTTTCGGTTTTTTAAGCTATGATTTAAAGGATGAAGTTGAAAATTTAGCTTCCAACAATAATGATCATATTCAACTTCCAAAACTTCATTTTTTTCAACCTAAAACGGTCATTCAATTTGATGAAAATAGTGTAAATATTCGGACAATTTTTAATCCGTATTCTATTTTTCAAGCTATTCAAAATACCTTTATTCCCAATGATTTCCCTATTTCTAATATTGAACTATCGCCACGAATTTCTAAATCTGAATATTTAGAGATTATTAATAAGATAAAAAATCACATCATCGAGGGTGATATTTACGAAATGAACTTTTGTCAAGAATTTTACGCAGAAAATGCACAAATTCATCCTTTGACGATTTTTAATATTCTCAATAATAAAAATAAAGCGCCATTTTCCGCTTATTATAAATGGAACGATAAATATATTTTGAGTAGTTCGCCTGAGCGATTTTTGAAAAAAAATAATCAAAAACTGATTACTCAACCTATAAAAGGAACTTCAAAACGTGGACAAAATCCACCACAAGACGAGCAACTTCGGAATGAGCTTTTTAGAGATGAAAAAAATCGTGCAGAAAATGTGATGATTGTTGATTTAGTTCGCAACGATTTAGCGAAAACTTGTGAAATCGGTTCGGTAAATGTCGAAGAACTTTTTGGGATTTATACTTTTGAGCAAGTTCATCAGATGATTTCTACGGTTGTCGGAATATTACCGAAAGAGACTCATTTTATAGATGCGATTAAAAATGCATTCCCAATGGGTTCGATGACTGGTGCGCCAAAAGTAATGAGTATGAAGCTTATCGAGGAATACGAAGTTACGAAACGAGGTTTGTACTCCGGAGCAATCGGTTACATTACACCGGATGGTGATTTTGATTTTAATGTGGTTATTCGTAGTATTTTATATAATGCAATTAATCAATATATTTCTGTTCAAGTTGGTGGAGCAATCGTCTATGATTCTGATGCAGAAAGTGAATATGAAGAATGTTTGATTAAAGCGAGAGCGATGTTTGAAAGTCTGATGAATAAATAACCCAAAGTCTAAAAATTTCTTCCCAAAAAACTGTAACTATTTTCCCTTCCTACATTATACAGGTGAACAAACAAAACACGAACACGATTAGACATTAATATTCATGGTTTCACGGCTATATGGTTTTATTCTTAAATGAAGCAAAGCAATGAAGCAATGAATTAGATAATTTTCTACACAAAAACCGAAAGTTAGATTACAAAAGTTGGGGGAAATTAAAATATTAAATAGGAATTATTGAGTATTTGCACCCGGTGTAATATTTAATACTTAGTATTTAATCGTTAAAAAAAAGTGTCGATTAGTGTTCTATTTCGATAATGATAACTAAAATTCGTATGTTGTCCATAACATCAACAATCGAAACTGCATTACGCATGGACGTATCAAATAGAACAATATCTACGGAAGCGATTCAGGCAGAATGGCAAGAAATACAGGCGGCAAAGCAGAATCCTGCTTTGTTCAGACCGCTGTATCAACGCTATTTTGACCCGATTTTTAGGTTTGTCAGGAGCCGTTGCGGAGCGGAAAGTGTGGCAGGAGATATCTGCTCACAGGTTTTCTTGAAAGCAATGCAAAAGATAAAAGGTTACGAATTTAAAGGCGTTCCTTTTTCTGCTTGGCTTTATCGAATCGCTAGTAATGAAATTGCCCAACATTATCGGAATACTAAGAAAATGCGTGTCGTCAGTGCGGAAGAAACGCAAATTGAGGACATTGTGGAAGAAATGGATTTTGATAATTACGGTGCTTATAGAGAGGTTATGTTGGAAGTTTTAGAAGAATTGAAACCGGTTGATTTACAATTAATCGAAATGCGATTTTTTGAAAAACGTCCCTTCAAGGAGATTTCTGCTATTCTTGGACTTTCGGAAAGTAATGCGAAGGTGAAAACCTATCGGATTTTGGAACGATTAAAAAAGAAAATATTGAAAAGAAAAGGGTGAAAGGTTTAAGATACAAGGGTTTTATCGTTTTGACGTGAAATACAAAAAACGCCTTTTACAAAAAAAAATAACTATTTATTGGAAATAATAGGTATCGAACATCTTAAAGATATTCAATACTTGAGATACCAAATCAAATGAAAAAACTTTACGATATACGCATTAATCCTAAACAACCGACCAAGGAAGAGGTCGATAAATACAGGGATTTTGATGCATTATTAAAACAATTTGAAACCGTAGAGGAACGACCCAAAGTCGTTAAAATGCGTAGTCGGTCTTATAAACGATGGGCTTTGGTCGCCGCTTCTCTGACGGCTTTTGTATTCGTTATGTATGCGATTCAGCAAGTATATTTCAGTGAACCGAATATCGAACAAATCACGCCATCTTTTATTAATCCGCCTTTAAAAATGGTGGAGAAGGCATTTTCTAATCTTGAAATAAATGTAGAAGAGGGCGGAGTCTTTACGATGGATGACGGCACAAAAATATTTATTCCGAAAAATGCTTTTGTCGATGCAAGCGGAGTATTAACAATGGGAACGATTGTATTGCAATATCGTAAATATCAAGACATTGCGGATATTTTTCTTTCAGGAATTCCAATGCAATATGATTCTGCGAATGTTAGTTACGATATGGCTTCGGTTGGGATGATGGAACTTTATGGAATGTCAAACGGTGCGATGGTTAATATTCACCCAAACAAAAACATTTCCGTAGAATTAATCGCTCAAACGGACTTAAATCGTATTAAAGATTATAATGTGTACCAATTAGATACGATGGCTAAAAATTGGGAATATGTCGATTTGGACGACGTCACGATTCAGTTAGACGCTTTGACGAATAAACGAATTGATGTAGCTTTGGAAGAAAGTGAAATCGTTCAGAATTTAGCATTGGTTCATAATGAATTATATAATTTAGAAGCAGAAAAAGCGAAAGAAACTCAACAATTACTAAAAGGTTTGTCAATTTCAAAACCGATAAAACCAACGAAACCCAAGATGCCAAATTCTAATAATTATGTTTTGGATTTCGATTTATCTGGCTTTCTTCAAGAGGAAGAATTTGCAGAAGGCGGCGAGTTTCATGATTCTACGATGTACAATGCAAACGAGCATTTGATAGAATATGAAAAGGTGATGTGGGAAGTTTCGGCAGATCAAAAACGCAATTATGAATTGGCAACTTCTAGTATCGTTTGGGATAATATAAAATTAAATAAAATTGATAACCAACGTTTTAAATTAAAATTATCGAACGGTTCTAAGAATGTTCAATTAATTATTCATCCGATTTTGCAAGGTAATGATTTGATAAATGCTCAAGCGGAATACGAAAAAAAATTAGCGGTATACGAAATTGCTTCAGCAAAATATAATACAACGATTGAACCTGTTACGAAGGAATTAGATAAAAAATATGCAGTAAAAACGATTGCTTTGGAAAACAAAATCGTCACTTTACAGCGTTCTTATAATAAGGCAAGAATCAACGTAATGCGTTCGATGGATTTGGAATTAGAAAATCAAACTATCGTTAATCGGTTCAAGGTAAAACAATTCGGAATTTGGAATTGCGATAAGCCGGAAGTAACGGAAAAAAGAACGGTCAAAGCGAAGTTTCAAGATGAGAGTGGCGAATCTGTAAATTATTATATGGTTTATATAGCGGATAAGAATAATGGTCGAGTTCAACGTTTTTATACGAATCAAAAAACAGAAATTACATATAATCCAAATTCGGATAATGTGATGTGGCTGGTTTCAAAAGATGGAAAAATAGCGGTTGCTAAATCTGAAGAGTTTAACAAAATTGGCAATAAAAAACGGTTTACGTTTACTCTAAATAGAATCACACAAAGTATTGGTAACAAGGAAGATGTGAAAGCAATTTTAGGTTTATAATCATCGAATTCCCTCCGATAAATCGGAATAAAACGGGATAAGTATTTTTAATTAGTGATTGAGTTAATGTGTGGACGTATTGACGTTGAAAAGCCGTTATACAGATTTTTGTATAACGGCTTTTTCTTTATTATGCAATACTCCGTTATTACATATTTCAAAATAAGACGGATATTGAAAAAGTGAGGTGCTGAAATAGAATAAATTTCATACAAGATTTCGAATTATTTAGCATAAAATATATTTGTAACAACCTATTAATAGATTCATATTTATATCGAATATGAAGGGTAATTTGACATTCGAGTGGAGGAAACGATGATAGATACGCATATTGGAAAAAAATAATTTTAGATATCATCAAGATTTCTAAATAGAAGAATTTGGAGTAATCACAGGAATTTTTTATAGTATAAATTTTCAAAAAAGATTGATACATCCATTAAAAACACTTATTTTGGCTTTCACAATGAATCATTGAATCCAAAAATAATCAACGATGGCATTATTAAAAAAGGGTAGTAGAGGCTCGCAAGTTGTGGAACTACAGGAATTATTGAACGCTCAAGGTTTCGATACGGGAACACCAGACGGAATATTTGGGAGAGGAACGGAAAAGTCTGTTAAGGATTTTCAAGCATCGGCAGGTTTAACGGCTGATGGTGTTGTTGGAAATATGACTTGGCAAGCATTGGGGAATAAACCGATTAAAACGTATGAGTTTAATCTCGAAGTTGATATAACTAAATATCCATTAAACGATAATGAATTTTATAAAGAAATCGTGACGAAAGATACGATTTACTTGCATCATACTGCTGGAGGTGCTCGTCCTGATTATGTAATTGACGGTTGGGACAGAGATAAAACTCGTGGTGGAAATCCATTGAGAGTTGGAACAGCGTTTCTAATTGGTGGAAAAACTAAGGGAACAAAGGATTTTGACGGTGCAATTTATTGTCCATTTAATCCGAAATATTGGTCACATCACTTAGGCTTGAAGCGACCTCGTTATGCGCCGTTTAATAATGCTCGACTGAATGCGAAATCGATTGGTATCGAAATCTGTAATTATGGATGGCTGAACCGAGAGGATAGCGGACGGTTTTATTTTGAGACAGCAAGTGGAAAAATTTACGTTGCAGATGAGGATATTTGTGTATTGGATAAACCTTGGCGTGGCAAAAAATATTTTCAAAAATATACAGAAAAACAAATCGAATCTTTGAGATTATTAGTTTTAGAATTGGTTCGAAAATATGATATTCCATTAGAAAATACCGTTTATAATCGGGATTATTTTGATTTGAAGTTTGATGCTTTAAACGGTCTTCCTGGAATTTGGACGCATGTCAATGTGCGTGAAGATAAGTGGGATTGTTTTCCTCAGCCGGAGTTGATTGATATGTTGAATACGTTATATGGAACGATTCATGGCGAGAATTTGGTAACTGATAATGACGTTGTTACAGATACTAATATCGTTACAGATGTTACGGATAATAATAATGTGGAAGGAGAAAATTAGTTGTTAAAGTTAGGAAGTATAAAAGGGTTGGACGCTTCAAAAGCATTCAACCCTTTTTATATTTACAGATTTACGAAGTCCCAATTTTCAATATAATTTTCCCAATATTCTGATTGCTTTCCATATACTCGTGTGCGAATCGAATATCCGTCCAATCATAAACTTTATCAATGACAGGTTTTAGTTGGCCATTTTGAAAATAGGGGAGAAGTACTGCTATTTTTTTGGTTAGATTGACTTTATATTCAAAATTTCGGTTTCTCAATCTCGCACCTTTTATAAATAATCGTTTTTTTAGGGTTGGAATCAAGTTTCTTTCTTTCATTTTATAACCCTTCAATATTGCTAAAATTATGATTTCACCTCTAAAATGAATTTGTAAGATGGCTTTCATTTGATTCTAGGTCTTCAAATTACGTGAGGTGTCAATATATTATTATACGGATGTTTGCTCTTTATGGATTGTATTATCTTGCGATTGATTTGACGATATTAGCTTATCGAAAAGAGTGTTTATAATCACAAGTTAGAAGTAGGTGTTAGTTCTAACTTGTGATTAATTATAATGATTTGGCGAGAGATGGGAGTAAAATAATGCCATAAGCTATTTATTCAAAAACATCCAATTTCCATCGACATCTAAATAATGCCCTTTCGGAAAAACTGGTAAAAATTCATCCATCATAAAGTGCTCATTTTTCTCTTTATCTTCTATCGTCAATGCTAACCGATTGTATAGTAAAAGACCGTTTGGGGCGATTAGCTTTTTGGTACTTTGTAAAAATGCTTGTTGTTGAAAGGCATCGGGGATAATATCATCTAAAAATAAATCAACACAAACAATATCAAAAACCTCCTCACATTGCTCCACAAAAAAAGCAGCATCTGTACAAATCGTTTCTATATTTGATTCTAGATTTTTGGTGACATATTTATGCGCTAAATACAAAACTTCCTCGTCTATTTCAACGGCTGTATAATCATACTTTTTTTTGAAATTTTGTTCTAACATCATCGGAATACTTCCTAAGCCAAAACCCAAAATCAATACTTTTTCGACCTTTCTTTTATTCAAATCAATCTGCTCAAAAGCTTGATAATAGTTTGTGTATAAATCGCCAAAAGAGTAAATCGCATTCTCCGTCGAAAGCTGATAACGACCTCGACTATAGGATACGTATAAGTCTTCATGGAAATTGCTACTTGAGCTTTCTACATGAAATTCAAAAAAATAACTCAGTAATTTTTTCCAATTTTTCATTGATAATGATTTAAACGCAAAGTATTTAGTGCGTTGCATCTTAGCATTTTTATTACGTAGAGCGAAAAACTCGCAGCTCGTAACCTGAAACGCGTATTACTTCTCCCAATTCCGATACTTCGCAGAAGCCTCAAAAATATATTCTAAAATCGCTAAATCATTTTCGGTCAAAGGTATATTTTTTCGATTCATCATTGCTTCCGCCATTTCGATAACTTGCTTCATGCGGAACGTTTTATTATTTCCTGTTCCGCCCCAAGTAAAAGATGGCAAAAAATTTCGAGGATAGTTCGCTCCAAAAATATTTGCTGCAACACCGACAACCGTTCCGGTATTAAACATTGTATTAATACCCGATTTGGAATGGTCGCCCATGATTAATCCACAAAATTGTAAGCCTGTTTTTGTGAATCTTTCGGTGTTATAATCCCAAAGTTTGACTGATTGATAATTATTTTTCAAGTTAGAATTATTCGTATCTGCACCCAAATTGCACCATTCTCCCAAAACCGCATTTCCTAAATAACCTTCGTGACCTTTATTAGAATAATCATAAATCACAGCATTATTTACTTCGCCACCGACTTTTGCATGTTTACCTAAAGTTGTTGGGCCATAAATTTTTGAACCCATTTTTAGCATTGAACCTTCATTTAATGCCAACGCTCCTCGAATAAAGCAACCTTCTAATATCACAGAGTCTTTACCAATATAAATTACACCAGTTTTGACATTCAAAGTCGCACATTCCATTTCCACCCCTTTTTCTACAAATAAACGACTTCTATCACCGATTATTCGGTTTGTATCGCTTATTGGTTGAGAAGTTCGACCTTTGGTAACTAAAGCAAAATCTTCCTCAATCGCTCTCTCATTATTACTGAAAATATCCCAAGAATGATTCAGTTTAATTGGATTTGCTTTGGTTTCTATAGCTTGAAAATCACTAAAATCATTTACAGCACTAGCCGAATAATAAGCAATGTTTTCACCATTGAAAGTTAAAACTTCATTAGCTTCTAATGCTTGAATTTCTGAAGATAAAATATCATTGGTCACAATAGAACCATCAATCCAAAGGTTTTCATCTGTTAGATTTACAGGAAATTTATTAGATAGGTAATCGACTGTTTTATAAGAAATTGTGGCATTTGGAAAACGCTTTTCCCACTTTTCGTATAATTTCAAAATACCAATTCTCAAATCAGCAATTGGTCGAGTATAGGTTAATGGCAATAAGTTTGTGCGAACCGCACTATCAAATAGAATAATGTTCATGACTACTTAAAATTGAGGATTCATCACACCGTTGAAGGAGTTTCACCGTATTTGTTATTGACCTTCATCAATTTTTTTTATTTACTTATTGGCTAAAAGTCAATAAATAAATAGGGAACTCTACGAAACGCCTTTAACGGTGCGGTGAATGAACCTTAAACTAAAAAAGTTTCGACTAAAGATAGTCGAAACTTTTTAAATTGTATGCTTTGCATCAGACTCTAAGAATTACTTAGTAGAGAACTTTGCGAATTTTTTGTTAAATTTATCAATACGACCTGCAGTATCTACAAATTTCATCGTTCCTGTGAAGAAAGGATGAGAATAGCTTGAAATCTCTGCCTTCACCAATGGATACTCATTTCCATCTTCCCAAGAAATAGTTTCCTTGCTCGGTGCTGCTGATTTTATCATAAATTGATCATTCGTAGAAAGATCTCTAAAAATAACTTTACGGTATTCCTTTGGATGAATATCTTTTTTCATAATTTTATATAATTTCTTGTCAAAAATTCGACCGCAAAGATATGCTTTTATTTAAAAATTTCAAAAATTTAGAATTATTTAATCTAAAATTTCAACTTTTTTATTTCTATCACAATCTTTGCTATTAATCAACGCTTCAATTAACGGTTGATTTATAATGATTTAATATTTTAAATGTCTGACTATCAATACTGTATAGTTTCTCAAAGGTCTAGTAACCAGACGTATTTTATTTTTGTCATAAAGAACGATATTACTTTTGATTTTTTGTCATTTTCGCAGGAAGTATAATATGAAAGATTATTTTCAATATTATTAAGTCCAACCAAGAGAGAATTAGAACAAGGCTCATTTTGTCACCTTTTTAAATTAATCTGTAAGTATAACTCTTTACCGGCTCTATTCTAAATGAATAATCTTCCTTATTATTCAGAATAAATTTCGAACATGAAAATCTTTATATTCTGAAGCCATTTCTATAGAAACGAGTTTCAGTTGATAAATACAATAATAAATACAATGATAAATAAAGTCAGGGAGCAAATGTAATTAAGCTTATTAGATTACTTTAAATCTCCTTGTTTTAGCAATCGTAAATTATCATAACGTTTATTAAATTCGTATCGATTTTAAAAACCGATACGAATTTTAGCTAAGCAAATTCCTCTGGCGGCTTCGTATAGAACGGATTCAATATCTGAATTTCAAACTGTTCCGTCGTCCAATCCGCAATTAAAGGTGGATTGATTTCATCTACTTCATCAAAACCTTTTGCACTTCTTGTATTGTTTTCTTTTATTTTCGGTAAAGCGACGGCTTTGCGAGCAAAATCGGACACTTCAAAATTTTCCGTGCTTACAATTAGTGTTAGCCAGAATGATTTATGATGCCAATTAAAATCTTTTACCCACCAATTTAAATTACCATCTTCTTTATCTGGCAATAAAATAGAAACGGCATTTCCGCCAAATGCTTTTTGAGATTCCCCTGGTTTTAAGACTATGACACCTCCTGGCAATACATTTGGAGCTACTTCAAAGCCAACAAATAATGCTGGTAAAGCGACTCGATAAGTACTTTGCGAATGATTTGTGACTTCTATCATAACTGGAAATCGCGGAGGAGTTGAGCCTTTATCAAATTCCACAACCGAAATTCCATCGTCGAATTTTAAATCTTTCGTTTTTGAAAAATCCTTATTTGGAACATGCGAAACTTTTATTTCTATTCCATGATTTTTCATTCTCGTCATTGGATTTTCCAACTTTCGCAAGAAATGCCAATTAGAAGCAGTTTTTAGGAAATTAATAATTTCATTCGCAGATTTTTCTGTAAATCCTTTCTGCTTTTCTGTTAAAATTTTCCAGTATGGTAATTCAATCGTTTTACCATCAGTATCTTCTATAGTATACGTCTTTTCTAAATTTTCTAAATCCTTAGTTGATTGACCGATAGCATAGCCATCTTTCGCATAAACCAGATAATCTGCTAAAACTAAATCATCGGTTACTTCAAAATTTGCAAATTTGAAATCACTATCCTTGTCAATTTGTTGTTGTAATAACGTCGTTCCAGCTGACTCACCGTGAATATAAACGCGCATTGGATTCTTAAACAATCCTGGAACAGTCGCAGAGTATTGACCTTGTGCATCTAGTTTGCTTTCATCTTCAATATTCAATTTAGTCACACCGGGATCAACACTTTTTATGGTTGCGGTGGTCAATATTTTTGACTTGTTGTTTGTATCACGGATTTCTACTTTCAAACCAGCCTGTGCAGCGTTTGGCGGCATTCCATGGATTGATCCGATGCTCAAAAGCCATCCAACCGACGTTTTTAAGTTCTTTTGAACATTATAATAAAATGGTTCTTTCACTGCTGCGCCGCCTAAAAATGATTGCATCAATTCGCCGGAATCGCTGCTACTTGCGTAAATCTGCGGATGTTGTGGAAATTTTCCGGAAACGGAATGACGAATTCGTTGACGTAAGTCACTATAAGAAATATTTCCTTCCGAACGGTTCAATACATTTAACAACATAGACGTAAAAACGCCGGAACCCCGAAGTTCATAAGCCAACTCACTATCCTTACAAGCGGCCAACTGAATATGACGACCTTCTGGTAAAACATCCTTTATTTCATTCGCACTTGAAATCTGATTTGCTGAAATCTCTTTTCCAAAGCAAAATTTATCCCAGCTTCTTTGAGGTGCGAAATTCGATAATCTTGAGGTAATCATCTCACCATTATTTCCTGGCTCGCCTTCATTTGGCAAACGGCGTTTCACTAAATCACTCCTTGTATTATCACCGGAATGGCAAGAATCCGAAATCACTAAAATATGAGGATTATTTTTCGATACTTTATGAATTAAATATCTCAATTCCTTATCCGCCAAATCTGGCGTCCCGTTATCATCTCGACTATCATAACAAACCATCGTTTCCAAAGCTCCATCCGCATCTATTTTTTTCCAAACAGCATCACCTTTCTCTTGTGCTCCATGACCTGAAAAGTAGAAAACTGCTATATCATCTTTTCCAGCTTTCGCCAAATGATTCATAAATGCTTTCTCAATATTTTCTTTTTTCGCTTTATGGTCTGTCAGTACTAAAGGATTATATTCAAACTCGTTATCCGCAGTTACTTTTTTGAAATAATCATTCATAC
>CAWVWD010000068.1:0-12175 GCA_963933585.1 uncultured Saprospiraceae bacterium | reverse complement strand
CTTATATAAACTATATTTTTTGTAAAGTGAGTTAGGGTGCATTTGGATAAAAATATTAAAATCAGTTTATGCAAAATGTAGTGTTTCGAGCCTTATTTTTTTTGTGTGGTCGGCCCTATAATACACCTCGGAATCCGAGTATTTTCTTTGTATTTTAGTAGTATATATATTTATAATCACTTCCCCTTACCTAAATACTACTAATGAATGGTGTTAGAATCATATTAATAGCAATCACCTTTTTTTTTGTTACGCCACTTTCAGGACAACAAATGCTTGTTGATATTCAACAACTTACGCCCAAAGATGGTCTGGCAAACCTTTACACCTCTGCAATCTTTCAAGATAAACAAGGTTTTATTTGGATAAGTACAAAGTACGGACTAAACCGTCATGACGGTTATGATTTCAAATTATTCACAAAAGAAAAAAATGGACTTTATAATAACTCTTACATTTATCAAATTGCAAAAGGAAAACAAGATAATCTTTGGCTATTTTATAAGGTAGATAATGTACAGGATAAGTTTTTCAATCCATCGATTAATCACATTGATATTTTTGATACCAAAACAGAGAAAATTTATAATTTCGAAACTTATTTTAAAGGTAAACTACCTTTTCGTATCAGTGATATTCTTTGTATTAGAGTGAATGACGCCAAAAAAAGACCATGGATTGTAACGAGAAGTGGGGAATTATTTTTATTAAAAAATAAACAATTTGTAAAGGTTTTTCAAACTAATAATAAAACGATTACAGCGGTTACAATTGATGAAAAAGACAATATTTTTATTGGAGCAAATAAACAACTAATACGGACAAACTTTTCTAAAAGTAAGCAATCAACCACTAATTTCTCTAAAACCATTATTAATATTTGGGTAGAAGGTGAATCCAAAATATGGTTAGTAACAAGGGACTTCTTGGATGAGGCTAAAGCTTTTACAATCTTTTCAAAATCTTATAACCGAAACGATATAAAAGAATTTCGTCATTTTAATACCGAAACGTTTAGTAGTTTTAATAATAATCATGTCAAGATTCATAAGTTTGGTCAATATTGGCTTATTATTGAAATGGATGAGGCTTACCTTCTAAATGATAAAGGAGAAAAAATCAAAGATCTTTCTCATTTGCTAAATCATACTATTCAAATACAACCGCATAATATTTGGGCTAATCAAAATATGATATGGATAGGAACGCCTTCTGGAATCTTAAAAATTAATATCCGATTTAATAACATAAAAATTATTCATAAACGGGAAACTCTTTCTGCTTGTAGAGGGATTACGGAAGATGATAAAGGAAATATTTATTTTAATAATGGCCAAGGTTATAAATATGATCCGATTTCAAATACGGTTGAACCTTTTAGAGCGATAAATGGCAATTTTTTTGCACATTATCACGATAATAAAGTTTTATCAGGACTTTATAGTACCGAAGATTTAATAGTTATAAGTGATTTAATAACTAAAAAAAGTCATATCGTTCCAGCAATAAATAGGCTCTTATTTTCAATTATAGAAACCCATAAAAAAAATGAATTTTTGATTGGAACAAATAAAGGACTGATTTTTTTTAATTCACAATCTTATATAGAGCGAGATTTTACACAATACAATCAATTTGATATTCTAAAAACAGCCGATATATATGCAATAAAACGGCAGGGTGAAAATATCTGGTTATCTACTAATAATGGTATTTTCCTAATGACGGAAAAAAAAGGTGTTTTGCAACATTTTAACCAAGCATCCGGTGATTTGCCTTTTGATTTTATCCAACACTTGCATATTGATAAAGCAGGCATTTTTTGGTTGGCGACAAAAGGGCATGGCTTAATTCGTTGGAAATTAGCTTCGGGCGAAAATCAAAAATCAGAAACGAAACAGTTTACTACAACTGATGGTTTATCCCATAATTACTTATATGCGGTATATGAAGATGATTACAATAACCTTTGGATATCAAGTGATTATGGTATTATGAGGTTTAATAAGGAAACAAAACAGATTCAGACATTTACGACTAATAATGGTTTGTTACATGATGAATTTAATAAATTCTCACATTATAAGGCAAAGGATGGAACGTTATATTTTGGTGGTTTAGGTGGTTTGGTAGCGATTCAGCCAAAAGATTTTATTAATAAAGATGCGAATGACACACCGTTGGAATTTACAAGTTTACTAGTATTGGGAAATGACGAAGAGGAATTTATTGATAGGATAGACTTAGTGCAACAATCAAATATCCTCACGCTAAAACCATCTGATAAATTAATTGAAATTCGTTTTGCGTTGCTTAATTTTACGGGAAAAGACGACCAAATATACGCTTACAAAATTGAAGGTTATACAAACCGTTGGAATTATAGTGATGAAAACTTTATCCGAATTACCAACTTGCCTTATGGAACCTATCAACTCAAAATAAAAGGTAAAACAGGTGGTCAGTCTTGGTCAAGTTCGGAGTTAAACTTAACGATAAAAGTCTTAAAACCATTTTATTTACGATTGGGATTTATCGTTTTATGTATTATAACAATTGTTGGTATCGTCTTAATTATTAATAAAAAAAGGATTCAAGGATTAGAGGATGAAAAGGAACGATTAATCGTAGAAGTCAAAAAAAGAACAGCAAAAATAGAAGCGGATAAGTCTATCATTGAACAACAATCTGAAGACTTGAAGGCATTAGATATTGCTAAAACAAAATTCTTTTCTAACATCACGCATGAATTTCGAACACCCTTGACTTTAATCGCAGGGCCAACACAATTATTAGCCAGACAAAATTTTCCAGAACCAATTCAAAAGCATCTGAAAATCATTGGAAAAAATGCCGGTCACTTATTGGATTTGGTTAACCAGTTATTGGATTTATCCAAACTAGAAGTTGGAAAAATGTCTATTGAATTGGTACGTTATGATATTATTTTATTTACAAAGGAATTAATTGACCAATTAAAACCCTTAGCAGATAATAAAGGTCAAATTATTGATTTTCAAATCACTGAGAAGGAATGGACAACTGTTTTTGATAAAGATAAATGGCAAAAAATTATTTTTAACCTTTTGTCAAATGCCATAAAATTCACACCCGATAATGGTCAAATTACGATTGAATTATCAAAAGAAATGATTTTTCAAGAAGCAAATATTTATTTAGGAATAAAAGATAATGGTATCGGTATTTCAATCGAATCACAAGCACATATTTTTAACCGTTTTCACCAAGTTGATAATTCAGATACTCGTGTACAACAAGGTACAGGAATTGGTTTAGCGTTGGTAAAAGAGTTAATTTTCTTACAAAATGGAGTTATATCTGTTGAAAGTGAAATTGGTGTGGGGACAACTTTTAGTATTAATATTCCAATTGGAAATGACAAGACTGTAAATCAACAATCAATCGAATCAATGACTTTTTCTTTTGATAATACAAATCCTATTGTGCCCGAAATAGTACCCGTTTTTAATAATAAAGAACGGTTACGGTTACTTGTTATTGAAGATAATACAGACATTAGAACATATATAAAATCGTGTATTGATACCGCAATATTTGAAATTATCGAAGCCGAAAACGGACAAATTGGTATTGAAAAAGCAATTGAGTTGGTACCAGATTTGATTATTTCTGATGTAATGATGCCGAAAAAAAATGGTTTTGAAGTCACGAAAGTAATCCGTCAAAATATCATTACCTCTCATATTCCAATTATTTTATTAACCGCTAAAACGGCATTAGAAAGTCGTTTGGAAGGAATCAAAAGAGGAGCAGATGTTTACTTGACGAAGCCGTTTAGTGCGGATGAATTGGTATTACGTATCCATAAGTTAATTGAATTACGACAATTATTACAACACCGATATGGTCCAAATAATACGATGGAAAGTAATATTATGGATACGCCATCTTTTGAAATAGAAGACGAGTTTATTACTCAATTTAAATCTTATTTACACGATAATTTAGGAGATGAAAATTTAAATAGTGATGTTTTGGCTAAAACCTTTTTTATGAGCCGAATGCAATTACATCGAAAAATAAAATCGTTGACGAATCAAAGTACTGCAGAGTATGTCCGAATGTTACGCTTAGAAACGGCTTCTAATTTATTAAAAGTAGGTAAACTATCTATCACCGAAATTGCTTATCAGACAGGTTTTTCTTCTCTAAGTCAATTCTCTCGTTCTTTTAAGAAATATTATGAAAAATCACCTTCAGAATTTTTAAAAAGATAAGGTTGGTGAAACATATCAAAAATTATTGACAGATTAAACCGTATCGATTTTAAAAACCGATACGGTTTCGGACAAAAAACAATCAATAACCTTTGAATTATTGCATTAGTAATCAATTTTTAATTCAAGTATTTTTTGTTTTTTGCTGTTTTTTAACGGTTTCTTAGATGTTGGTTTTGGTCTTTTAACTGAGGCCTTAACTTTAACCGGCTACCTCAAAATATTTAAATATTTGGTGGTACTATAAATATGCGAAACGATATATCAACGCCGAAAAACACTGATTTTTTTTTAAAAATTCAAATGACTTACTGGCCTTTTAAAATCAATGATTTTAGCTTTTTTCTATTAGGATTAGGTGTAAAACGAACACTTTTTTATTGATTTTGAATACATGGTTACATTTAAGCTTTCAATTCCAAAAATGCTTTTCTGCGAATGGCCATTAACATTGCATCATATTCTACTGGAATCTTTTTTCCGGCAATAATTAATGATTTTGCTCGACCTTCGATAGTTTTGAAAAACCAACCGACAATATCTTCGATGGCATCTTTTACGCCAAAAGTGAGGAAAATTTTGATGGTTTCCATGAAGCCGATTTGATGTCCTCGATGTTCTTCTTGCATGACTAAGTAAGCTCCGGTATCTGGAATATTGAAACTTTCGCCAAAGGTCAACCAACGATAATACGTACCAAACATATCGTATTTTAATTCTTTATCGTTTGTTACAATTTCAATTCGCAATTTATCAAACGCAAAAACGGCATCTGTTTGACGAATTTTATCTTCTAATGAAAGCGTAATTTTACCATTAAAATAATGGTCAATTTTTTCGGAAAGACTCTGAATCTGTTGAAAACGCTCGGTTGCCATCTCGGAAATGGTTTCATCTTCAAAGTGCTGAAACTTATCTGGATGATATTTTGACATCAGTTGCTTCCGATTTTTTTTGAATTCCTCTGGTGATAACTTCTCTAGACGTGCCCCAAAATATTTCTCAATGAGTTTCTGTTCTTCAAGATTAATTGCTTTGTTCATTGCTTTTTTGTGAATTATAAATTATAAACAATAGAAACGATATTGATTTTTAAAATCGATACCGGTCAATATATTCAAAAAATTAGCGAAACCAGCCTGCTGTACGAATGGGCAGGTTTGCCAAAGAATATTTTCAAAACGGATTCGCAAAACGTGTATCATTCAATAACGTTTCGTCCGTCAAGGTATTTAAAAAAGCCAATAAATCCGCTTTTTCGGAATCAGAAATTGAAATTCCATTTTGTAAAATAGGCGAAAGGGTAGGAGAGGCGTGAATTCCAGTTCGGTAATATTCGATGACAGCGCCCAATGTCCAAATTCGTCCATCGTGCATATAAGGTTTTGTCAGTGCAATATTTCGTAAAGTTGGTACACGGAATTTCCCCAAATCATTCTCCCGATTGGTAATGTTTTTTCGACCTTCATCTTGCGAATTATTAATTGTCAAACCATTATTAATATATTCATTATTAGTAAATAATGGTTCAGTATGACAATCTGAACAATGTTCTAAAAATAAGCTATAACCACGCTCTTCCGCCGCTGTAAAAGAAACGTCATTACGTTTCACTTGATCATATTTTGAATTTTCTGAAATAATTGCACCAGTAAATTGTGCTAAGGAATAGAATAGATATTTACTATTAATAGTTTCAATATCGAATGCTTTTTTAAACCATTTACGGTAGCGTTCACTTTCATTTAATCTGATAATTAACTCCGCTAAAGGTTGATTCATTTCGACTTCACTCGTAATAGCGTTCAATGGAATTAACTCAATATGATTTCCGCCACCATCCCAAAAAAAAGCAGGATACCAACGATTATTAAAAATCCCCGGAGCGTTTCGAGTACCAACTCTACTATCAAAACCATGGCTTAAATCGTGGTCTGCATGAGCAAAAGCGACTCCTTGCTGATGACAACTTTCACAAGAAATTGAACTATCAATGGATAAAATCGGATCATAAAATAGAGCTCGTCCTAATTCAAAACCGTCATCCGTCAAAGGATTCGTTTCGTAATCATAGATTGGCGTTCCAAATTCCGCAGGGTTATAACCTAAAGGTGCTTCACCTTTTTTGAGTTTATATTCCTCACAACTGGCAAAAATGATTAATATTGATAATACAATGATTGATTGTTTCATTTGTTCGTCGTTTGGGTGTTTCCAAAAGAAAAGGAGTACGGACTTAGCGGATGAAAACGGATTGAACGGATTTTATTCAATCGCTTTTCATCCGTTTTATCCGTTTGGTTCGTATTCCTTTTAGTCATTCACAATCAATAAAAATTACTCATTATGAACATGGTGAAGCATGAAAATATCTTTATAATTCTCTGCAACGATTACAGATGCTGCATTTGGAGACATGACTGTTGGCGTTGCAGCCACATCTAAATCCACAGGACTTTTGAAGTATTCAGCGAAATCAACCATAAAATGAGCCGTTGATTCTGACCCATTGACAATGATTGAAGAGCCAGTAGGAACATTTGTTTCTACTATTTTTACATTATCAGCATTCCAAGTAAAGCCACCAATGTGATGACGGAAATCAATAGAATCTTGAACAGTTCCTTCCATTTTCATAAAGATATAACCCATATTCCATGACCAGAACATTCCATTTACAACGTCCAACGCTCCATCTTGAGCACCAGAAACATTACGTGTACTATCTACGCCAATCATAAAATTAACCTTTGTATATGCTGCATTTGGAACTTCGTTTATCTCAATTTCTAAACTTGCGGCATCTGTTGCATCTAGTAAGTAATAACTCTCTGGAACGGCGTAAGTTTCTGAACCGTCGTCATTCGTAAAGGAAACATTACTGATATAATACAATAGTTTGCTCGGTACAATTTCATCACCATTAGAAATCGTATAAGTATCTCCGATGGTAAAAGCATTGCCATCGAAAACATTTTCAAACTCCAACGTCACTTTTCCTGTTTCTCCAGATGGCGTGTCGTCATTACAAGCGGTGAAGAATAATACGCCTGTAATTAATAAGGCGAAAACTACGAATTGATTAAATTTCATTTTTTTAAAATTTAGTACAGAATAATAGATATTTTAAATCTGAATCATTCTGATTATTAAAATAATAGGAAGTAATTTTTTTTGATAAATCTGAATATTTATGATGGTTTTGACCTTTAAACCTATAATCAAAAACGTCTTTAAATTTTTAAAACAAATAAGTGACGGAAGCCATCAATCGACCTTTATTTTTTAATTCGCCATCGCCATAATTTTGCGAAATCGGCATTTGCGAATTCACACCAAAAGAATATTGATTATAAGCGGCTTCCACACCAGCTAAGCCATAAACTGCTTTTCCGCCAGTTCCATGTTGTGCTGCATAATAATGCGTATCCTTTTGTAAATGTTCAAAACTTACACCCAAATAAGGTTGAATTGCCCAGTTTTCTTTTCGTTGTTGATAAGCTAAGTAACCGGTAATATTTGCTTGATTTCCGAATTTATAACTTCGAGCTTGATTCTCGGTCGCCAAACGATAATTTGCATTTGCAGAAAAAACAAAACCTTGATATTGCAACGTATAAACGATATTGAATAAGGCATCAAAACTGCCAGTTCCCAATCGAAAACTAGCAGGAATATCCGCAAATCGTTCCTCTTCCATAAAGTCGCCAGTTGGTAATTTTGCACCAGTTCCGACCATCAAATGATGCTTAAATACTTTCGTACTATCCATCGTATTGAGAATTATGAAATTGACTAAAGCCGAAGCATCACCAATTCCGTGTAGTGTTGCATTATCATAATTTCGATGATTGACATTATAAGGTAAAACACCAATAACTTGCCAACGTTTTCCGAAGGTATAACGTCCCCAGAGGCTGGTCTGAATAAAGTAATCTTGAATAGAACCAGCTTCGTATAATGAATTAACGTTTTCGTAGCTTTGATAAAGTGTCCGTATGCCGATAAAACTGCGTTGATAATGTGGCAAAATACCCAAAGTGTTGCCTGCACTGGAACAGCCACAAATATCACAAGCAAAGGTTGAGGTTCCTAATAGCAACGCAACAATGGTTGTTATAAATTTCATATGTGTGAATTATTGGAATCATTTTTTTTGTAGCGGCTACTTCAGCTGCTGGTAAGTCTTAGTCATGCGGCAGCTAAAGCAGCTGTTACAGGACATATCTTGACTTTCAATCCTTTGAAAAATTGATTCAAAATGATAAGATAAATTGATCGTTTTTTTTGAAAAAAAAGTTAGGAGATTACTTCGGGAGGGGAAGTAAGGCGTTGCTCAATGCCTTGATTATCTGTTAATAATTGACCTTGAGGGTTTGAATTTAAAGATTCGGTTTTGGGAATTTCAAAAGTAAAATAATTGACAATCAAATTGGTTTTTTCCCAATCTAGAGTGGGCACGAAGTGACTGTTCGTATCTTGATTTGTATTTTTTACGATTATTTTTTGAACATAACATTTACCTTGACAAGTTCTTTCGCTAATCTCCTCTAAGATACTTTTATTCTCACAAAAATTCTCTGCAATGTAATTTTGATTTGCTTGAAATAAGGCGATATAAACGGCTTCTTTGACGGTGAGTAAAGAGATTAGAATCAACAGCGATGTCGCTAAAATGATTTTCATGTTTATATAAATGTATGTTAATGGCGAATATATAGGTATAATTAAGAAAAAGAGTAATCGACTTCACTTTTAACAATTTTTGTGTTTTGGATTTAAGTATAAAGGTGTCCTAAAGTGTGGAAATAGCAAGAGAATAGAAGTTTGTTTTTTATGTGAACGCTCTTTTAATTCCTTTCTTGAAAGCTCATTTGTACAGCAGGCGGACTTTCAAGAAAGGGTTGAGGGTTCAATCGTTCAACGATTCTTTGAGTTTAACTTCTTTGATTTCACTTCAATTCAAACTCAATCGGCAATCGAAGCTGAACACTTACAGGTTTGCCATTTCTTAATGCTGGTGACCAATTAGGAAAGCTTTCTATAAGACGAATACACTCTTTTTTCATTTCATCACACACGCCATTTAGGACTTCAATCTCCGTAATGTTTCCTATTTTATCGATGATAAAACTCACCGTTGCACTTCCTTCAATTCCATTGATACGAGCGAAATCTGGATAGTCCATATTTTCATAAATAAATGCTAATACAGCTTTATCACTACATTGTTTGGCAGCACGATAGTCTTGCATATAGCCACAATATTCTCCAAAAATAGGCATTCGTTCCATCTGCAATGTTGGTTTATTAAGATTACTATCCCTGCTTTTTAGCTCTTCACCATCGGCATAAATAGACACAGAAGTGACTTCACCAGATTCATCCCAAATTGTGTATGTTCCATCTAATTGTCCTGCATCATTATAAATATATTCGGCTTGTTTTTGGGTATTATTATAATAACTAACCCACGTACCGACTTTCACATCAGCGTTATAATTTCCTTCTGATTCTGAATGTTTAGCTGCTACATTATAATATTTCCATTTTCCGGAAGCCTTATTGTTTTGATATTCACCCTCGTACCACAAATTCCCATTATCATATCGACGAATATATTTTCCATGTAAGATTTTCATGCTTTTGTCAGCGTAACTTTCCCAATGTGTAACTACATTAGTGGTTGGATAATATCGTTTGAAAAGATAAAGTCCGTCCGTTGTTTGCTCTAAGGATGTGCTATAAGTTTGATTAATTATTGTAGAACCTTCTTCTTGTTGAAAATTCACAGGACTTTTTTCTTGGATTTTTCCCTCCTCATTATTAGTTGATTTTGGAATATTATATTGCTGTTGCAAACATCCGAATGCAGAAAATACGATTGTAAAAAGTAAAACATGGAATACTTTCATAGTGATTTTTTAGTTTTTAGATAGGAGATTTTTGGATGTGAGGTTTTAGTATTTTTCAATATCTTACGTCTCAGGTCTAAAAATATCATGTCTAAATTTAATATTGTCAAGTTTAATCTTTTTCACGACATTTGTAAAATAAATTATAGGTTATTTTTCAGAATAAAGATTTTAGACTGCTTTGCTTTTAGATATGAGATATTAGACAAATTGCATTATTTATAAAAGTATTATTAAAAATAAACATTGAATTTATTTCATAATTCATAAAATGGACGAATCTTATGTTTAAAAGCAAAGCGGTCTGAAACATCTAACCTTTTTAGTATAAATACGGAATGGAAGCGTAAAATAGTTTATCCTGGTATTTCGGGGCGAATTATTTCACAGTTCATTCTTTATATAGAAATCTATTCAATGAAAATTAAATTAGGAATATTGTTTTTAGTCTTTGCAACGATTACCGTAAATGGTCAAAACGTAGATACGTTAGAAACGAGCATGCCGATCGTCGATGAAAATTTCATCGATTATAAAGAAAAATTATCACATATTAATATTCCAATCACGATTAGTATCAAGGATATTGAAACGATGATTAATAAGGAATATGGTGGTGTGATTTATGAAGATATGGATTTTGATAATAATCAGAAGGACGACTTAAAGATTAAGGTCAAAAAACGTTCTAAAATATTGATGGGAACGGTGAATAACCAAGTAAAAGTCATTATTCCATTGAATATTTGGGCAGCGAAACAGATTCGTCAAAGTATACTTGGTCGAGAGTTCAAGCAGTCGGCTGATACAGAATTCGAAGTGACGATTAATTATTATATCACCATGAAAATCAAGTCAGATTGGGAATTAGAATCTGAAACAAAAGGGAGCTTTAAGTGGGACAAAAAACCAGTAATTTCGGTCGGTGGTTTGGTTGACATTCCATTGACAAGTCAGATTGAAGGACCTTTGAGGGAACAGGTTGATGCGATTGCGAAAGATATTGATAAGGCGATTAAGAATGCGATTGATTTGAAAGCGATTGGAAAAGAAGCATGGTCGATGACTCAACAACCGATGTTGATGGATTCTACGACGAACGCCTGGGTGTATATTAATCCGAAAACGGTTTATGTGACGCCACTTAAATTAAAGTATAATAAGGCGACTTTTGATTTAGGAATTTCGACTTATGTGAGCAATACTTTTGGTCAGGATAAGCAGGAAGTGATGGCTTCTAAGTTACCAAAATTGAAGATTGTAAAATCTATTCCGGATAACTTTAATGTTGTTTTGAGTGCGATTGCCGATTATGGCGATATTCGAAAAATTCTAAATGAAGAATTTGTCAATCAGACTTATACTTTTGATGACCAATTGATTACAATCACAGAAATGGATTTTATTGGAGCATCGGATAAGGTAATTATTAAAGTCGGTGTGGACGGAACGATAAAAAAAGGGATTTTGAAAAAGCGAGTTCAAGGTGCGTTATTCTTGGAAGGCATTCCATATTATGACTCAACGGATATGACGATTAAAATTCGAGACTTGGAATATAGTTTGGAAACGAAGGATATTTTATTGAAAACTGCAAAGTGGCTTTCTGGAAAAAAAATACAAGCCTTAATGGCTGAAAACTTAGTATTTCCAATCGGTGACCAAATCGAAGAAGCGAAAGCAATGATTGAAAAAGAATTGAAAAGCGTGGAAGTGAATGAATATGCAACGGTTTCGGGCTCGTTAGAAAATCTACATCCGGAAGGTATTTATCTGACTGAAAAAGCAATTCGAGTCGTGATTTTGGCAAATGGAAAGGTGAGTATGCGAGTTGGGGGATTCTAGTTTAAATGTTAAATGTTAAATATTAAACATGAAGTATTAATTATCTGACCGTTTTGATTTGAATTATAACGGTCAAATAATTAATACATTAAGATTTTTTTTAAATTATGCTTGATGAATAAATACACTATTAATATATTCCCACTCCAATGACTA
>CAWVWD010000067.1:0-12358 GCA_963933585.1 uncultured Saprospiraceae bacterium | reverse complement strand
TTTATTTTTATAAACTGTATTTTCATAATTTTAAATTATCACATTTCGAACGAAAATCCTCTATGAAAAGTCTAAAAGCAATGACTTTTGACAAATCTTAACTTCCATAGACCATCATACCTCAAAATATAATACTTATAGAAATCTTAGCCTTCAAGTCCTACAAGAATCACATAAACTAACCCGTAATAAGTAGATAAGTAAATGCTTAGACGAAATTATTCTACCCTTAATTTATGACTTTAAATTCATAAGTTATTGGTAATCAAACCTGACAGATTTTAAAAAACCTATCAGGCATTTACGAATAAATGTATCCGAATACTCAATCTAGCATCATTAAACGACACTTGCCTACTTCGCTATGGGAAGAGATAATCTGAAGAAACCTGACTATTCCAACACTATAAATGGATCATTCTCTAATCCAAACGTTTCTAAGTTTTTAGATGCTTTCAGATTTGTAATAGGGACATTTATATTTTCATTGATATAATGATTTTGAGCAATTTTTGCACCAGTTTCTAATGTTACCCAGTCTTGCCAAGTTGTCTGAACGCCACCGATTGGAATAATTTTCACCCACATTTTCCAAGATTTCGGCAAACCATTTTCATCCAAAATCCATAGATAAGAATCTCCAGGCGTAACGCCACCAGAAGCATAAGTTATTAATAAGGCTTCCTCGTCATTTTCTAATTTCACCAACCGTCGTTCCGTTCCTTCATCAAAAACTTTAGATGGAGCATTCAACCAAAAGGAATCATTCGCAAAAAATGACCACGCTTTTTTGATTAATTTATCTGCTTTTTTTCCTTCTAATTTTTTACCGTCTTTAAATGCGACGCCAGTCAATTCATCCAAAACAACGAATACTTCGTTATTTTTCCATTGTACTCGAACCAAATTTCGTTTTTTGTCCCAAAGAAAATGGTGTGAATCTCTGAAAGTCCACTGTATAACGCCAGTAGAATCCCAAGCCGATTTATTAATTGCAACCAATACTTTCTCCGCCAAAGCGTCCGCTTCTATTCCTTTTTCGCCTTTCGGCAAAGGTTCACTAAACATTAAAAATAAAACTAAAAAAGTAACCATAAGTACACCAATTATTATCCCTAAAACTTTAAAAATTTTTAACACAATTTTTCTTTTTGAGCGTTTCGTTGTTAAGTTACTGCAATGACGGCATTCGTCGCCACAAAACCGATTATTTATAAAAACTGCACAAAATGATAAAATTTTCTAATTTAATTCCTATTTTATTTGCGTTTTCCATCATTTCCAATGCACAAACTTCAACATTCTCGCAAACCTTTGGTTCATCTGATATTGAACAAGTTGGCGGTTTGCAGATAAATAATTCCCGAGAAATATTTATAACCGGAACTTATGGCGATGATTTCAGCATTGGTAATAAAAATCTCTTAGCGAATGGTTTAGAAGATATTTTCATTTCAAAAATCAATATTCACAATGAAATCGTTTGGGCGAAAAGCTTCGGAAGTAATGACCGAGATGAAGTCATCGGTTTACATCTTTTTGAAGATTCTATATTATATTTTTCTGGTGTATTTTGGGATAATATTGTATTCGATAATTTCAGCCTTTCAGCAATTGGAAGTTCCCTTTTTATTACAAAATTAGATACTTCGGGAAATACAATTTGGGCGAACCAAATTAATGGAAATGGTTTTAAAAAAATCAATGAAGGCGTAACTGATCAAAACGGAAATTATTATATAACCGGCTTATTTTCAAATAACTTATACTTTCCAAATGACACTTTAGTCACACAGGGAACACAAGATGCTTTCGTTGCAAAATACGATAAGAACGGAAATTATATTTGGGCGAGACGAATAGGTTTTCAGCAGCAAACTATCGGGACTGGTTTAGCCGTAAATGGTATCGGAGAAGTTCACATCGCAGGACAATTTAATGGTCGGGTAATTTTTGGAAATGATACTCTTTGGGCTTCCGCTTTAGATTATGATTTGTTTTTTGCAAAATATGATGCGAATGGAAATTTACTTTTTGGAAAACGTTTTGGTGGAATTTATGATGATACGAATCCTAAATTAAGCATGGGAATTTTTGGAAAAGTGGTCATGGCGGGAACATTCATCGGTTTACTAAATTTTGACCAAAGCAGTATTCAAACAAATGTACTTGATTCAGATATTTTTTTAGCGGTTTTTGATGGTTTGGGCAATTTATTATCCGTTAGTCAGTATGGTGACAGCAGCAACGAAACCTTACAAGGATTAACTACAAATATTGACGATTATTACCTTTCAGGTTATTTCAATAGTTATACGAAGTTTGGAAATACAACCTTAACAACGGCTTCCGGTAACTTACAAAACTTCGTCATTCGAACGTCTGGCATTCCGTCACAAGGTCAGCCAGCCGTCGTCTCCTACCCTACTTCACAGTTTAGCTCCAGCAATTTTGTCGCTACATATCCAAGTATTTTTCCAAATACAGAAATTGCAATTTTCGGTACTTTTGAAGGTACAATTTCATTACCAATTGCGACGCCTTCGCCAGTTTCCAATGGCTTTACCGATATGTTTTTAGTTGGAATCACCGTACCACCAGTTAGCTCAAGTCAAATCAAAAAACAGCTTAGTCTAAATATTTTTCCGAATCCAATAACGGATTTTATAACTATAGATTTTCAAGATTTCAAGATTCAACAACCAGTTAAAATTGATATTATCAATGTACTTGGACAAATCCAAAAAACAGTTTTTATTACTGATAATTTAAGTCAAATTAATTTATCCGAACTGCCAAAAGGCATCTATTATTTGAGCATAAAAATTGATGCACACATTTTAGTACGAGAGATTTTAAAGTAACTTTATTTAAGAATAAAAAACGATCTATCTTTAGGCTAAAATAAATAACAAATGAGTCACTGGAGAGATAAAATACATGAAATAATTTTTGAGGCTGATACGCCTTTAGGTAAAGCTTTTGATATCGCTTTGATGATACTAATTGTATTAAGTATCATCGAAGTTATGGTCGAAAGCGTCAGCGAAATTTCACTTAAATATGGTCGATTTTTATTAATTATAGAATGGACTTTAACAATTATTTTCACACTCGAATATATTTTAAGAATAATTTCCGTCAAAAAACCATGGAAATATATCACCAGTTTTTATGGCGTTATTGATTTCCTTTCCATTGTTCCGACATTTTTAACGTTAATTATCACGATTATTCATGCTAAGTATTTAATCGTCATTCGGGCATTGCGATTAATACGAATTTTCCGAATTTTCAAATTAGCGAGATTTCTTCGAGAAGGACAAACAATTTTAGTGGCAATGCGAGCAAGTTTGGCAAAAATCACTGTTTTTCTGACTTTTGTAATCGTTTTAGTCTTAATTTTTGGTTCTTTAATGTACTTAGTCGAAGCCAATGCGGATTCTGGTTTCACGAATATTCCTCGAAGTATTTATTGGGCAATCGTTACGATTACAACCGTTGGCTATGGTGATATTGCTCCGGCAACAGCTTTGGGTCAATTGCTCGCTGCGATGATTATGCTTTTGGGTTATGCGGTACTTGCCGTTCCGACTGGAATCGTTACGATGGAATTAGTTAATGCTAATAATAAAAATAATACTCGTGCCTGTTCCTCTTGCAGCAGAGAAGGTCACGATGATGATGCTGATTTCTGTAAATATTGTGGCGATGAGCTTTAAATTTTATGGTTATATTATTATCAAATTCGGCTTCCTTACTTCATTATTAATCGTGTAACGGTGAGAGCCATGAACCAAAGGCCGTAATAATATAACCATAGAATCAACGCCGAAGAAGCGTCACAACCTTACTATTTCCGTCCTCGAAATAAACCTTAACGAAATAAAACCCTCGCTCTAAATCTTTCACGTTTAATTCGTTTGACAATATTTTTTCTTGTTTAACAACAACACCCAACGCTGACACAACTTCCACATAATCAATTGATTTTGATGTTTTTAAATAAATAGTTTCGTTTGTTGGATTTGGAAAAATTGTTAAATCAATATGTACTTTTTCGATGACTTTTGTATTTACGGAACACTCCAAATCGTTAATTTTTTCCCATAATTCATTATCAAAGCTCGATAAAGCAAGATTACTTGCCTGAGCAGAATTACCGATACGAATCACCACCATACTCTCAGAAGGAATCACATAAATTCTCTGATCATTTTTGCCTAAAGCTGAAAACATATCATCTGGAGCATTCGGCACTAATTTTCCAGGAAAAATAACCTGTGTACTCGGCAACATATATTGACTTTTTCCATTCAGCCACCACAAATAACCATAAGCAGGATTAATATTTTGCGAAGAATTTGTCATGGCGTTATAGTATGAAGTGTCCGAGTAGACAGTCGCTCCATTCCAATTTCCCTTTGCCAAAGTCAATAATCCAAATCTTGCCATATCACGAGGTTTACTAAATGCAATTCGATTGTAACCCAGCGGAGCATACAAAATACTCGTTCCAATTTTTAGATTAATCTTGTTGTATAAATAGACATTATGATTTACGCCTGTTGCATTTGTCAGTATATCTGTGAGTAAAGTGTAAGGTCCACTGTGATAAGCCCAACGAGTATTTGGCGATGTTACACAAGTCAAACAAGTATCATCCGAACAAAAAATATCGGCTACATTATCATCCAAACCAGTTGTCATTGTGAGTTGATTTCGAATAGTGATTTGTTGCTCATCCACAGCCGAACAATTCGTCCAATTTCCTAAATATTGCGAAGTCGGATCATTAATATCCAAATAACCTTCTTCCTGTGCAATACCGACTAAAGTAGCTGTCAAAGTCTTCCCTGTCGAAGCCCAATACCACAAACTATCTTGCCCAAAACTATCAAAATACCATTCCACCGCTATTTTTCCATCTTTCAAAATGATGAATCCTTTCGTATTTTTGTCTTCCAAAAACTGCTGTAAACTATCCAATTCATCGGTACACCAATTCAAATCTGAAGCAGAAGCAGTCGCCCATTCTCCACTGTTTGGTGGAAAATAAAGTTGCTGTGCCGAAAGGTGAACGGCAGCAAAAAGTGCTAAAAGTAGTAGTTTCGTTTTCACATTCTTTAGATGCTTACAAACGGATAAAGTTTAATTCCTAATTAACCGTTAATAAAATAATAATCAATCACTGCAATTTCAAATTATCAATTGGAATATAGATATTTAGTTTTCGTAACATATCATTCATAGTTTATCATTCAAAAAAAGATGCTTACAATTAATAACTTATCACTTTCATTCAAAGATAATCAAGTTTTAAAAAACTTGAATTTAACGATTGACGAAGGGAAAATAAATGGAATTATTGGTCTGAACGGTTCCGGAAAAACCACTTTATTAAATTCTATTTGTCAGAATTTAAAACCACAACATGGAACGATTCTTTGGAAAAATGAGCCAGTTCATTTACAACAAATCGCCTATTTAGAAACGAATAATTTTTTTTATGAACGAATCACCGGAAATGAATATTTGCGATTTTTTCAACAGAAGGAAAAGGTATTTGATATCGAACAATGGAACTCTATTTTCCAATTACCGCTAAATAAATACGTGACTAGCTATTCCACAGGAATGAAAAAGAAATTGGCATTTTTGGGAATATTGAGTTTGAATCGACAGATTTTGATTTTGGATGAGCCGTTTAATGGATTAGATTTGGAAACAAATGAAATTCTAAAACAAATCATCGAACAATTACATAAAAATGGTAAAACAATCATCATTACTTCACATATTTTAGAAACTTTAACCGGAATTTGCAGCGAAATCCACTACTTAAACGATGGTTATATAGAGGAAACTTTCCGACCAAATACTTATAATCAACTATCAAAAGTATTCGATAATCTAAAAGTAGATCTTTTAAAGATATTAATTGAACAACTTTAGATAGTAATTATCATTTTAGAAAACTGACTTTTGATATTCGTTGGTTACCTATCGAACAAAATTTTTCGGAAATTTAGATATACAAAATTATAAGTAACTAAATTATATATTATGAAAAATAAAAAATTACAGCTAAAAGAACTTAAAGTGAAAAGTTTTATCACAAACCTCGAAATGGGTGAAATGAAAAAAACTAAAGGTGGAATTCAATTAGAAGATAAACAAACCGGTCGTGCGATTAGAATAGATAGTTCTGATATACCTTGGAATATTCGGGTGCATGCTTGGACAATTTCTGAAATTCGTAATGATGGCAGGCCTTATGAGAATATTAAGAAAACTGATTAAGAATAATGAAACTATAAATTGTTTTGTTGTCTGGACGATAACCTTTAGACGATAAGATAATTTATAGTTTATAGTTTAACTGCACTTCTTCTGCAAAATTATTTTCATTGATTTTGCTATCTAACCAAGCCATAAAATTAAAATATCTAAAAATTGCTTTCTCTGAATCTTTCTCCGAAAGTATTTTCAATTCTACCTTTAATTCCACAAAAGCAACTTTTAATTCTCGCTTCGTCGCCAAATCTTTCGACTTCCGAATAAACTTCAAAATTCGAGATTCAAATTCATGAAATCTGTCTTGCTTTCGCAAATAACGATACGTCGAACGCAATAGCGATTCTAGTAATAAATTATTACCAATTTCAAAATGAACAATCAAATTAATAATCCGAGCAACACTCTGTAAGTCTTGTCTTACAATGGTTTTTGGCATATCTAATAATTTATTCAACCAAATCGAAGCTTCTTCGTAATCCTTTGAACCGAAATAAATATACGCATAAAGTAAATGAAAATTCTCTTGAAAAATCTGTTTTTTGAAATGCACTTTTTCTCGTTCTCGATTATTAATAATCTCTTTTCCTGTTTTAAAATCACCACTTTCCGTATGCAAAATCAGCTTATTCAAATAGTATTGTGTGAAAATCTTAAAACTATCATCTACTGTTTTTGCCTGCACGCTTTTCAGCTTTTCCAAGTTTTCATTTACTTCGTTATAACGCCGCAACATTCCACATGCAAAAATCTGATTATTAATAACCGAAATATAATGCGACGGATCTTCTCGAAGTCTTGTCGGATATTCCTCAATCAAATCAATTAATTTATTATTCTCTTCATAAAATCGTTGATAATCGCCGATTGAATAATAATAATAACCGTAACTTCTATGATATAAAACATTGGATTGAACTGTTGGTATTTCAGCATTTGGAGCTAATAACTTGTTATCAAAAAAGTTTTTTAACCATTGTTTTTTTTCCTCACTTCTTAGTGTCGCTTCCTTTTTGGAATGAATCAAAAGATTAAAATAAACGTTCCAATAACTAAACTCATTCTGTAATTTATAAATACAAACTTCCTCTTCTTCGTTCAGCCGTTTTAAGTTTTTATCCAAAAACGAAATATTTGATTCTGCATAAGCAATCCGCCTTTCCCACGAAATAATTTCCAAAACAACCAAAAACTGTTCGTATCGTTCTGCGACCTTTTTGGCTTTCGCTAATATATCTTTACACTCCTTATAAAACGAACGCTTCGCCAAAACTCGAACATTCGCCAACATATTTTTGAGCTTATAATCAACTGAAGATTGTTCATCATAACCTTGCAAGCTCCGCAAAATCAATTCGTACAAATAGTTTTTTAACTCTGCAAATTTCCGAGTTTCAAATATCGTCGTATCATAAATTAGTTGTTTAATAGCTTTTTCAGCATACACTTCTTGTCGCTCAATTGCTTCAAAAAGCTGTAAATACTTTACATCATTTGCATTCGATTTCGATGCAAAAATCTTAAAATATCGCTTTTCTGAACCTGAAAGCGAATGAATTAAGTTGAACAATTTAGAGGAAGGTGTCTTCGGCATGATGCAAAATAAGAAAAAAATAATAACAATCATATCACTGAGTAGTCGGAATAGACAATCAGAAAACTGACATATCTTTTAAATACGGATTTTTTAAATACATTTTCATCCCTAGATTCACATTATCAATTAAAAGGGAAAATAGGAAAAAAGAAATTACTACTTATTCATTCATCAATTGTATAATGATTTAATGGTTGAAAAAATCAAAAGGGAATAAACGGTCAAGCTTTTAAACCTAAAAATACTTATATAATAAAAATCGTTCGCTATGTCAACTGCAAAACCTAATACTGGAAAACATATCCCGCTTTCACTGGCTTACACTCGTCAGCGTTCAATTCCATCTATAAAACGCAAGCCAATGCGTCGTCCGATTTCTGAAAAAGTAGCTTTACCAACGATGGAAGGCATTCACTTTGAAGAAGTGAAAAATATTATTTCTTTGGAAGCACAAGGAAATTATACGATGCTTTTATTGGATGACAACCGAAAAATTTTGGTTTGTAAAACGCTTCGTGAAATGGAAGAGTTGATTCGTTCGGAAGCATTTGTACGCATTCACCGTTCGTACACGATTAACTTGAATAAATTGGCAAAATATATCAAAGGAAAGGGCGGCTACGTCGTGATGGATGATGGTTCACACGTAAATGTATCCGCAGGTCGCAAAAAAGAGTTTATGGACGCATTAGAAATCTTCTTTTAAAACTATCGAATTAATTCGACTTTGCAAGGAGTCGTTCTCAAATTAATAATATCTGGTAAAAAAATTAAATCCTGCTTCTGAGCAGGATTTTTTTGTTCCTATAATTCATCATTCAAAACCGCTTTTACCAAATCTTGCTCACTTGGAGATTTCGCCACTAAAAAATTATTAAAACCAAGAATTTTCAAAGTTTCTGCAGTCGTATTTCCAATCGAAATAATTTTTTGATTCGGCTGAAAGGTCATTTGACTGAAATATGCTTTCACATTCATCGGACTTGTAAAAACTAAAATATCAGCCTCAATTGATTGAAAATCTCTAATCGGCTGATTTTCATATACAATTAAATCTTTCGCAATAATTATATTTCCTAATTGCTTTTGAATCGACTGTTTTGAATGTTTTGCACGAGGGAAAAGTATGGTTTGGTGTGCCGCAATTTCAACAAAAGCTTTTGACGTTTGCAATGGTTCACCTGTTCCGATAAAATCCACTTTAATTTGAAAATATTCTTCTAAATAATTCGCGGTACTACTTCCTATCGCTGCAATTTTTATATGATCAAATGACTGATTATCAATATTTTCAAAAAAATATTTCACCCCATTTTTACTATAAAAAAATAACCAATCACAATCAGGAATTACACCAAAATCAACTTTAGAAAAAGCAATCAATGACTTTCCAAAAACAAAGAAACCGACTTTCTCCAAAGCTGTTTTGAAGAAGTCGGTTTCTTTTAAATCTCTTGTTATAAATATCTTTTTCAATGACAATGATTTTTTATTTTAATGCTCATTTCAATTCATTGAGCTTTTCTACGATTTGTTCCGCTAAATGATACGTCGTACTTGACGAAATCTGAACTCGGCGAACAGGAGCGTTCCAAGTATCGGCTATTGCTGCCCAAACGTGATAGTAACCATTCGAATCTCGCTCACAATAAATTCCAACTGGCGTATGACAGCCACCCTCAATCAAGTTCAACGCTTTGCGTTCCACATTCGTACAACTTGCGACATCGCTTCTATGGATATTCTTTAAAACTCGACGAGTTCCCAAATCCTCCAAACGACTTTGGAAAGCTAAAACACCTTGTGCAGGAGCTGGAATAAACTCTTTTGGATTAAATGTAACTACCTGAAAATCAGACATATCCATTTCTAAACGAGAAAAACCTGCTGCTGCCAAAACAATCGCATCAAAGTCTTGCTCTTTCAATTTTCTCAATCTTGTATCTACGTTTCCACGAATATCTTTAACATTCAAATCTGGACGAAAACTCAATAATTGAGCCTTTCTGCGAGCCGATGACGTTCCGACAATCGCACCTTCTGGAAGGTTCATTGTTTTACCTTTCACATAAGACCCTTTATCAATAATCAAAGAATCCGCAGGATTTTCACGATAAGAAACTGCCGTAACCACCAAACCTTCCGGCGAAGCTGTCGGCAAATCTTTCATAGAATGAACGGCCATATCAATATCACCATTCAATAATTGATCTTCAATTTCTTTCGTAAAAAAGCCCTTTCCTTCTATTTTATCAAAACTCAAATGTTGGATTTTGTCTCCTTTCGTTTTAATAATTTTCAACTCAATCTCAACACCTAAACCCTCTAATAAACCTTTTGTATAATGTGCTTGCCAAAGTGCTAATTGACTTCCTCTTGTTCCAATGATGATTTTCTCTTTCATACAAGTACTTGATAATGAATTCGATTTGTATTGTTTTTATTATAATATATTATTTATTATAAACCGCTGCAATTTATTAATGTTTAAACGGTTTGAAGTCAATAGTTTGTAAAATAGTTGGTAATGACACCAACACATCAACAAACTATCCCTGGTGCTCTTTACGTAATAAATCACTCACCATTTTTACAGGATTAAAAGTTACCAAAGCAACTTCCACGAAAACAGTATTCCAATCTGCCATTGCACCGTTCCATAATCCTGGTAATTCTTGAGCTAATAAGTCCCGACCATCTTTTGATTTTTCGGTAATGAAACCGGTTTGTATATCACGAAAATCCAATAAATTGAATTTTTCACCCTTATGATTCGTCAAACTACACACTAAATCTACCGGATTAAAGTGAGAAGAATTCTTCATAATTGCCAATTGTTCCGAGTTATTTTGATCGACTTGCGAGCTTTCTACAATTTGTAAAGAAACCGAACCGTCCGCGTTTGTTGCCCAAAAAGGCCCACCTCCAGGTTCGCCTTCATTCTTTACCATACCGCAAACACGAGCTGGACGATTTAATTTTTGTAATAAAACGACTGCTTTTTCAGCCATTGATTTATCCGAAAAATCAGTAGGAAAAATTGTACTCAACTCGTTTTGATAGAAATCAACGATTTCATTTATCAAAACATCAGAAATATTTGTAGAAAGCTGATTATAATAATCAAAAATGCGATTGCGGTATTTTAATAATACACCACCGATTAATTTTTTATACGTAAAAGTATCCGCTTTCAAATTATCTGGAACGACGTTATCAATATTTTTAATAAATACAATATCCGCTTCCAAACGATTCAAGTTTTCAATCAACGCTCCATGACCTCCGGGGCGAAATAAAATCGAACCATCGTTTGATCGGAAAGGCGAAAAAGCTTTATCGACAGCGATGGTATCCGTATAACCTTCTTGTTCAGAAAGCGAAATTTCAAAAGTTGTGTTATAAGTTGATTCGTATTTCGCTCGAACCGCTTCTATTTTTTCAATGAATCGGCTGCGATGTTCTGGCGAAACAGTGAAGTGTAATAATGCCGAATTATCAGCTGATTTCGCATAATTTGCAGCTTCCACTAGGTGTTCCTCGATTGGCGTCCTACTCGTATTTTCGTAAGCATGAAACTTCAAAAGTCCTTTTGGTAAATTCCCGTAATTCAAACCTTTATCCGTTAATAAATAACGAATTATCATTCCGTAATCTTCACTTTCGATCAGTTGATTTAGGTCTAATTCGGCATTCGCCAAAGCCACTTTTAAATCATTATAAAAGGCAAAATCAGTAATTTTATTAATAAAATTATAAATGGAATAAAAACTGGTATCTGAGTTATAAGCAGTTTTTGCAGCATCTGAACCATCGTATTTTTCCATAAAAGCAAATAAATCTTTGAACATTCGACTTGCGGCTCCAGAGGCTGGAACGAATTTACAAACCTTCAAATTCTTCGCTTCATTGTCATAATTTCCGACTAATTCCTTAATTTCTGTCGCTTCAATTCGATGCAAACCAGTCCCAATAGTCGCCGCTTTTTCTAATTGAAATAATGGAAAACCATTTTTGAAATTATCGATTTGCACGTCGATTTGACTTTGAGCAATGCCTTTATCTTTAATTTGTTTTAGATCTTTTGTCGTGAATGTCATTTGCTTAATTTGTGGTTCTAGATAATTCTACAAATATCTATTTCAAATATTTATTTACCAATGTTTTGAGTGATTTTAATTTTATTATTGCTTTACAAAAACGACAACCGATAAGCATATATCATATTATCATTGGCGACCGTCAATATTTGTTTTCCATCATTAAAGAAATCCGTGATTTCAAACCTTGTAGAACCTGCGAGTGGAAAATCTTGAATAATTTCAGCTTTATTATCCAATAAATAAATTTCATTATTCAAATAAGAAACCGTTGCTATATAAGCTTTTTCTTGATTTGGTAATTGAATCGGAAATAAATCATCTTGAATAGAAGGTAAAGTTATCTGATATTTTTTTCGAAAAT
>CAWVWD010000066.1:0-12436 GCA_963933585.1 uncultured Saprospiraceae bacterium | reverse complement strand
GAGTGCGGTTGCCTTTGGGGGATACCGACCTTCGTCGGTATGACGGGCTTTTTTTTAATAAATTGCGAAAGAATATTGAAATGATGGGCTTTTTATATTTTTAATTCCATTGCGATATAGGGCAAACGGCACGCCTTTGCCAACGTCATTGCGATAAAGAATTGTGGAAGTTTAAAATTGAGTGCGGTTGCCTTTGGGGGATACCGACCTTCGTCGGTATGACGGGCTTTTTTTAAAGGAATTGCGAAAGGGCGAAAAAAATCTGCGAAATTAGCGAAATCTGCGGGAGAAAAAATTCACACGAATCTGCGGGAACAACCAAAAAAATGTAACTTTTTCCAAATAATACATTATGCTGAACAACAATTACTTACAAACAAAAAACCTATGAATAACCGATTATTGAATATCATTTTTTTAATGCTCTTTTCGGCTATAAATATTTTTGCTCAAAACACGGCTAATCTTTTACCAATCAAACAAAATCAGAAATGGGGATTTATAGATACTTTAGGACAAGTTCAGGTTGCTCCGACTTATGATAATTTAGAACGAATTAATAGTGAATTTGGAACATCATTTTTCTTAATTGAGGAGGCGGGGAAAATTGGAATTTTGGATGGAAATGCTCAACGAATTTTACCATCAAAATATCGTCGAATTCGTCCACTATCGAGTAATCATTTTGCGGTGATTGTAGATTCTTTGGAAATAGTGGTGAATCGTAAAAATGAAGTAATCATTGGCGAAAAGTTTGATTTTATTTCGATGCTGAATCCTGATTTTTTTGCTTTTCGGAAAGGAAAAAAATGGGGATTATATCATCGGAATCAAGGCATTTTATTTGAACCAAAATATCATAAAATAGAACCAATTCCTGTCGGCAAAGGCTATTTCAAAATTATGAATCGACATGTTACCAAAGAATATTGGGGAATTTGTGATCTGACAGGAAAGGTTTTGATTGAACCAAAATATGATGAAACCGATGCCTTAGGCGATAATAAACTATTGTATCGGAAAGATAAGTTTTGGGGAATGTTGGATAATGAAGGCAATCGAAAATTGCAGGAAGAATGGTTGTCTTATGGGAAATTATCAGAATATTACACCGTTTGGCAACAGGAGAATCAATCGTTTCACCTGTTTTTGAATAAGGTAGATTCGTTCTTTGTTTATGAAGAAAAAATTACTCAATATGAAGTTTTAAAAACAGACATTTCGAAATTAAAAATCAAAACAGATTTTAGAACGGGTTTGATTGATCGTGTTGGAAATGTGATTGTTCCGGTTTCTTTTCAGGAAATTCAAGTTTATGAAGATTCTATTTATAAGGTAAAAGATGGCGGCTGGGGATTATATCACATTCGAGATTCCATGATTTTAGCCCCAGAATTTAGTGCTATTGGTAATTTTCAATCTGATGGTTTAGCTCGGATTTATTTGGGCGATTATGTTGGATTTATGAATCGAAAATTTGAAGTCGTCATTCCTGCAGTTTATCAGCGATTGAAGTTAATTGACAACACCTTAAAAGCCTACGATAGAGGAACGGTAACGATTTTCAAACGGAATGCGGCAAATAAATTTGATTTGTCGGATATGTACGAAAACGTTGGAATTATTAAGATTGGTGGAATCGGTGGAAATTCAAGCGGCACTCGTCGAGGGAATGCAAATTGGGTTGATCCTTATAAGTTTGACGATTACAAATGGGAAAGAGAGACTTTTGGTAGTCTTTGGGGATTGAAAAATTTAACGACAAAAGCGTGGATTATTCAACCTAAATATGCAAGAATAAAAGTCATTCATAACTTAAATATTACCTTGGTTTACAGCGATACTTTTCATCAGTCTACGGATTTAAGAGTCTTCACTTCGCTTTCGAGAGATCAATTCCATGAAGTCGGAATTTTCTCTAATCAATCGCTTCAAGAGGTTTCTAATATTGATATGTTGGGCATTCGGACAGAGGATTTTTTAAATGGATCAAAATCGGCAGTGTTCATGTCGGCAGCGGGAAAATTTGGTTTAATCGGTTTAGACGGTCGGATTATAAAACAGGCGACAGCTCCATATATTGGCAAATATGAATTTGGTTTGATGGCGTTTCCGATTGGAGATGGAATAATTCAAACACAAGCGAAAACAAAACGAACTTTTTCAACTTCTTGGGAATTAGATAAAAGTTTTAATGCTTATTATGATCCACGACTTAGGGATAATCGTCGGTCAAATAAGTTAGAAATTGATAAAGGAAAGTGGGGATATATGGACGAAACGGGAAAAGTCGTGGTGCAACCAAAGTTCATTTTAATTCAACATTTTGAAAAGAATGGCATTGTAATTAACCGAACAACAACAGGTTGGGGAATTATGAATGCAAAAGCAAAAACGATTATTCCGTTTGAATATCAAGGAATTACATCTTACGGTAAAAACAGATTCTTATTAAAAGCAAAAAATAAAACCATCGTTACGTTAAGTGAAAATGGTCGGGCGATTGATGATCAATTTATTGGACAAGGTCGTTTTCATGAAGGTTTAGCGAGAGTTGCGAAGCGAGATACATCGGGAAAATTGATTTGGGGATTTGTGAATGAAGATTTCGAAGAAGTGATTCCGTGTCAATATAAAAAGGTGAAAAATTTTAAAAACGAACTGACCGCCGTTTTGGATACTTGTTGGCATTTAATGGATAAATCGGGAAATATTACGGTGACTTTGAATAAGGCGATTAAAGAAATTGGCGATTTCCATGAAAACTTGGCTTGGGTAAAGTTGGGTTCGACTTATGGTTATATTGATCGAGATGGCATTTTTATTATCAAACCAAATTTAACCGCAGCTGCTGATTTTACTTCGTTTGGTCTTGCGAACGCTGCGATTTCGAAACAAGCAACGCTCATTGATAAGAATGGACGCCGAACAATCGAAAATGGAATTTATAGTCGAATTTTTAATCTCGATGAAAATGGTTTAGCGAAAGTTCAGCATCCTCGCCGAAGAATGTACGGCTTGATTAATTACGAAAACAATTTACTTGCTCCGATGGTTTACGACCAAATCGGAACGTTCAAAAATGGTTTAGCCGCTATTCGTTTAAATGGAAATTATGGCTTTATGGATATGATGGGAACGGTAGTGGTTCAACCGATTTATAATAAAGTTGGTGAGCCATCAGATGGCTTAATTCCTGTTTTTATTGCGAAAGGTGCGATTTGGAGTTACGTTGATTATCAAGGAAACATGATTCTAAAAGATAAATTTATAAAAGCGGGAACGTTCAATAACGGTTACGCTATCGTGACGATAAAAGAGGTTCAAGGTAAGAAAACGAGAAAAGTTTCAGCGTTGATTGATACAGAAGGCGAGTATCATTTTGTGTCGTCACCCGAGAAAACTTTGATACACTATTCGGATGGTTTTCGAGCAATCAAAGAAACCGTAACAGAAACTTTTGATACTGATAAATCAACCGATGCTTCGGTCTATTATGGCGATGAAAATAATTATAATATCTTCGGAAAGGCATTCAAAGAAGTGCAACCGTTCGAGGGAGAAACTGGTTTTTTTGTTACCGAAAATGGTTGGGGAGCGTTGAATCAACAAGGTTTTGAAATAATTCCCGATAAGTATATTCGCTTAATTCGTATGGAAGATGGCAATATTCGTGGCAAAGCTCGTTACCTTTTTGGTATTTATGATGCTGACGGAAAGGTCGTTCAACCCATTCAATACGACAAGATTTTCAAAATTAAAAAGGATTTGTTCCGTGTTGAGAAAGATGGAAAAATTGGTTATTTGAATAATATAGGAGAATGGGTTTGGGAAATGCAGGAGTAATCTTTTAACTAGGAACCCTTAGTTTTAGGGTTCCTAGTTCCTAATGAGCTTAAATCTCTATTTTTTTCCAAATTCCATTTACATATCCTTCAATCATCGTGTCCGTCAACCAACGGATTTTTTCGTATCGAAAACGGATGACAGTTTTACCTCTTTTATTCAAGACTCCCCAACGGTTATTTTTATAAGCTCCCACAAAATCACCTCTGAACTGAAGTCCTAAATTATCGTATTCACAAGGAATCTCTAAATTTCCAAATTCAGAAATCATACCATAATAATTGCCTTTTTTGACCCTCGAAAAGCCATCATTGAAATGCATTAATTCATCATAAATCACAGGGATAATTACTTCACCGTCACTTTTTAATAAACCATACTTCCCACCTTTCCGCACTTTCAAACCATAACTGTCGACCGTCAAGCCATCGTAAAATGCAGGCAAAAGCATTTCCCCATTTTTGGTAAATAGGCCTATTTTATTATTTCTTTCAACTTTGAAATAATCGTTTAAAACATCTATTTGATCGTATTCGATTGGAATTAAAACGTTAAATCGTTCATCCAAAACTCCCCAAAAACCACGTTTATTTACATTGACGAAACCATTTGATTCCACAATTAAATTATCATATTTAAACGGCAACAAAATTTTATTATAAATATCAACTATTCCCCAATAATCTGACCTTTTTGCCAATGCTCGACCATTAATAAAACTATTCAAAACCTCATATTCAAAAGGAATAACGGCCCGATTCACTTCATCAATACATCCCCATTTTCCATTCTTCTTGACCAATGCTAAATTATTCACATCATAAGGAAAAACTTTTTCGTATTCCACCGGAATTACAATTTTCCCTTTTTTATTAATCATTCCAAACTTACCGTTCTGCTGAACTGTCCAGAATTCATAATCAGAATAAATATAAGTATCATAAATTGCTGGAATGATGATTTTTCCATTATAGTTTACGATTCCGTATTTTTTATTTTTTCGGACACAAGCCAATTGATTGTTATCAAACTTTATCTTATCTTGATAAATCGTTGGAATTACTATATTTCCAGCTTTGTCAATCATTCCCCAGCTTTCATTTTTTCGTACAATTGCTTTACCAAATTTATCAAATTTGATTTCATTTTCATATGAAATAGGCACAATCCATTTTCCATTTTGATGAACTAAGCCGTAATAATTATCCACTCGAACACTTTTTATCGTTTCATCTACCACATCCACCGCATCCGCCCAAGATACTAAGTCGTTACCTATTCGCTGTCTTCCGTTTTTATCTAACCAACCAATTTTATCCTCATTTTGGAAACGAAATTCTGATTTATTTGAAGAATAATCCTCTATAAAATCATATTCCATCGAGATTAAAACCTTTTCATTTTTATTAATAAATCCCCACTTTCCATTCTTTTTTGCTTTGATAATAAAACCGTAATTGAATAATTCATCATAAGTCACAGAAATCAATGATTTTCCTTGATGATTCAGATATCCAACTTTACCCTCTTTTTTTGCCAATAATACTTCATTTCCAGCTTCCAAATCTGGTAATTCATATTCTAAAGGTGTCAATTTCCAGCCTTCATCATCTATAAAGCCGCACAAATCACCTTTACAAACAATCGCAACACTTTCCTTAAAAACACAAGCTTTATCATAAACTGCTTTAACTTTCAATTCACCATCATCATTGATATATCCCCACTTTTGGTTATCGGCTTTAATCGGTTTCAGCTTTTCTCCCAAGTTTTGCCACGAAATATCCATTGGATATTCCCAGTATTTTACTCGACCTTTACTATCGTACAAGTAATTTTCGTCCCCTTTTATCAATAAAACATTTCGACCAAACGGAATCGCCTTGTCATATTCGAAAGGTACTTTTAACTTTCCATCATCCTTTAAAATACTCACTTTTCCATCTTTCGAAACTTGTATATAACCATTATCAAATGATCTAATATTATCTACAATTTCATAAATTTTTGATGAGCCATCCGTTGATTGAATTAACCATTTAGTTTCTTTTTTTCCTGCATAAAGCCCCTTATTCAAAATTTTCAAATCGTCGTAATTTGGTTTTGCAACGACTTTTAATTTTTTATTGTAAATACCCTTTTTACCATTTTTTTGTAATTCACCAAAACCCAACTTATTCAAAGCATTAATATAGTCATACTTAACAGGTAAAATAGATTGACCATCTTCGTTCACAATTCCATATTTTCCATTCTTTGTCACCACCAAACCGACCACATCCACGAAACCCAATTCCAACTCGAAAGCTGCCGTTGAACGAATCCGTTCATAAATAACATCCAATACTGTTTGATCACTTTTATTCACAAAACCCGAAAGCCCGAGTCGAGTCACTATCGAACCTCGATAAATAAAAGTACTCGGCTGCATTGAATTACTTAAGCTTCCCATTTCTGTCAGAATCACTTTCCCGACAGGAGCAATTTTATCATATTTAACGGCAACTAACTGTTGACCGCTTTCACTAATTAAACCAACCAAACTCCCTTGACTAACTTCGACAATATTCGGTAATTTTTGTTCCATTCTGTCATAAACAAAGTCCGTTACTTGGATTGCCCGTTTATCAAAAATCGCCCATTTTTGTTCTTCTGATTGCATTGCAAAAATGCCAAATTTAGAACTTTTAATATCTTTATAAATGGGTTTCACCATAATTTTCTGACGAGCATCTTTTAGCCCAAACTTCCCATCCTCTTGATATATTTTATATAAATCTTGGTATTGTCCAAAGCTAATATTCGCTATACTTATAAAAATAATAATAATATAAACTGTATATTTCATACATAATAAAATGGTTTAAAATGAATTTTGTTGAGGAATAACCTATAAGTTTACTCAAGTTCTACGTTTAAACATTATGATATAATTTAAAGAATACTTCCATAAATAAAGCAAGTTTTATAAGTCAACAAACTGATTTTTTAATTCTATTAAAGGTCAAGACTTTCTTTCTAGCGTTGTAACCGTTAATACCGAGTGTCTTATCTGCCATTCAGCATAAATAATATACCCGACAAAACAGATACGACAAGCAAACTCGGGCAATTACCACTTTAAAATAATAGCCAAAATCTACGAAGTCTGCGGGATATTTTTTTTACATCAAAGTAAAAAACTCGCAAGCCGAAACGCACAAGTCGAATATCTTTTCCCTATTTTTCAACAAAATCCATTTTAAATCATTTAATTCACGAATAATTATAAAGAATGAATTAATAATTATTTAACAAATTCAAAAGTACCTAAATACGACGATATCGTATTTAAACAAAAAACCGTCACAAGAATCATAAGAATCATAAGAATCAATGACTAAGAAGAAAGACAAAAAGGAATTTATCAATCCGATAGATAAAGATAAAATTGCTGAGAATCCGGGTTTTTTACCGTATGCACATACCGTTGGAGGTTCCGTAATAAAGCCGATAGATGAAGGTCGTGTAAAAGGAAATGCCTTAGCGGCAATGGAACAGCAGACGGATATGCAGATGGCTCAGTTGTATAAACAAATGAAGTTATTGGCCAAACAAGCAGAGGCAATAAAAAAACGAGTGGAAGTCTCACAAATGGTCTATTTGGCAGAAATGCGTTTTGAACCAAAAATTAGTCATACTTACTTTTTGTACGAAAGAAAAGATGGAAAATGGCTCGTTTCGATGGTTCATCCTGAACAATGGGGACGACGAGGAATACCTTATGAAAAATTTGTAGCAGAAATTCGTCTACTTTCTGACCACACTTGGGAAGTCGTGGAAGAATTAGTTGATAGTTTTTAAGTAGCAGCTGGTAGGCCGTTCTAACATAAATAGTGCGGGCTACCAACTTTCCCTCCAGCAAATACTAACTTAAAAGTCACTGTTTACAATCTTCCGGTTCCAAACTTTCAATCCAAGCTTCAATCAAAGCGACACCTTCCTCATGCGTTGTTACACGACCTAGTTCCGGCATCATAATTCCCGGATCCGTAGACTTCATTCTAAACGTCAAAATTGACTTTTTCGCATCGCCAGGATGAATACTCACTTTTCTTCCACCCGAACCTTTTCCCGCTGCAACTGGGCCTTTACAAAAACCTAAATGGGAACGATCCGTTTCGTCCGTTGTTAAGTACAAACCCGTTGTTCGAGCTTGCCCTTCTCTACTGTGACAGTGTGCACAATTTGCTTCCAAATACGATTTTGCTCTTGCTTCAAGTGGTACATTTTCATCCGTCCAATCCGCAACTGCTGGAAATTTTTCAATCGCATTATTTGATTTTAAATACCCAACTGCGACCCATTTTTCTAATTGATTGGCAGTAGAACCGTCCGAATATTTCAACTTACTGTTTAGACTTTTGGCCTTCGTACCGATAGGCTTCAAAACGACATCACGTTGGTGACAAGATTTACATTGATTTTTATTCGGTACTACATAATTTATGGCCATCGCCCTCCCTGTTTCGTTTTTCCAATTCACAGGTTTTACATCCCCGACTTTCGTCAATACCGCATCCGTTTGTTCCTTGTTCCAAACATAACTCAAGGCTTCCCATTTATCCGCAGACTTTACTAATAAACGAGTTTCTATAATATTTTTTCCATCGTCTGGTTTTGCAAAATCATTTGGATAATAAAAATTTTTAATTAAAACCGAACCATTTTGATATTCGATAATTCCTTCCTCATTTACTTTCGCTTGTACCCCTTCTGGCATCCAAACAAAACGAGATTTCCAAGCATAATCTGTAAATAAAGGCGTAATCGGTTTATATAAAAGCACGCCTTCATTCGCTTCCAAATTATTTATATCACCTTTGAAAAAATGATATTCGGATAGATTTTTATAAGGCAATTTATCCAATTCCAAGGTTACAGCATGAATCTCCATATTTGGCGATTCTTTACAACTTTGGAAAAAAAATATTGCCATAGCAATTAGTGTAAGATATTTCATGCGTAAGAATTATAATGAATCATTTTATTTATTTATTTCTTCTACTTCGGACGTTTCTATTACTACTTTTTCACCAAAAATAACCTCTGGCAAAGCATCAAGTGTACAATTATAAACCGCAATATCTTTTTGGATATTCTCGAAATCATTTCCAGCATCAACATTTGTAAAACGTAAATCCTCATTCGATTCATTAATACATAAATTCATCGGATTTGTACCTGATTTTTTATCATCAAAAATTCCATCATAAACAATATCTTGCTGTTTTGCACTACAATAATAACTGATCATTTTACCAAATTCCTTACTCATATCAGGCACCGTAATACCTCCTTTTCTCTCAAAAACATTATCATGAATAGAAATATCATGTGTGAATGGGTCGTAAGATTTATCTTCCCATTTACGTTGTGTGAGGTGAAAACTTGCGATTGCCACGCCAAGTGTTTTGTGACCTTTGATATTATTTTTGAAAACATTCGTATTTTTTGCTGCCAATAAAATTATACCTGAACCCGGCGGTACGATTGCCACCATATTTCCTTCTGGAGAGAAATTTTTTAAATTATTATCAATAATCTCATTTTCAGTAATCGTACAAGTATGGCCATTTCCTGCTGGCAAATCTGGCAAGTCGAATACTAAAATTCCGCCAGTATTATTTTCGGCTTTACATTTTCTAACGATGGCATTTTTACAGTTTTCAATTTCAATTCCTGCTACATTATGGTGGGCATAAGAGTTTTGAACAATTACATTTTCAGATTGTCCAACATAAATTCCGGCATCCGAAGCATAAGACGCTTCACAGTTTTCAATCAAAACATTGCGAGAAGCGACAGGATATAAACCATAACCACCATTTGTTCCTTTCGCACCGTCCGTCCAAGTCGTCTTGACATCTCTTATCGTAACGCCATTACAATCTTGCAATTTAATCGCATCCCCTTTCGTATCTTGAATCGTCAAACCAACGATTGTAACCGAATCAGCCGTCACCTTCAAGCCTTCTGCACCACTTACTTGTTTCTTAAATGATAAAATCGTTTTGTTCATTCCAGCACCTTTTATCGTTACATTCGGAATTCCATCCAAAGATAATGGTCGGTCAAATTCAAAAACCCCTTCTGGAATTTCAATTATATCTCCCGCTTTCGCATCGATTAATTTTTCTTGGATTTCATTATAAACATCGGTATTTACTTCGATTGAAGCCGTATCAATTTCTTGTTTGCAGGCAATCATTATCATTACCGAAACAAAGACAATTAGAGTAATTCGCATAATTTGATTTTTTAGTTTGATCGTTTGGTTTAATTTAAAAAACTTCCTAAAGGTAGAGTTTTTTGAATTAATTCTAAATACTGTCCCGTTTGCATACTTGATACGAAAGAAAAAACTATTTAATTTTTCATTAATCGTTCCAATACAGCTTTTCGATAACTTCGGCTTATCGGAATTATTTGTGCTTCAATTTCTAGCTGTTCATTCGTAAAAGCTGTGATTTTTGAAAACGAAATTAGAAAAGACCGATGACACCTAATAAAATTAAGTCTCGGCAATTTATTTTCAATATTTGAAATTGTTTCTCTTATCGTAATTACTTTTTCAATTGTATTAATTTTTAAATAATCGCCCAAACTTTCAATGTATAAGATGTCTTGAAAGTTAATTTTCACCATTTTTCTATCCGCACGAACGAAAAGGAAATCATCTTGATTTGTAGAGGTTTGAATAGGTGTTTCCGTTTCGGATTGAAACTTTCTCACGGCTTGAATCAATCGTTCTAATGAAATTGGTTTCAATAAATAATCCACCGCTTGCAAGTCGAATCCATCGATTGCGTATTCTCGATAAGCCGTTGTAAATATAATTTTCGTACTATTCCCAATCGCTTTTGCAAAGGACAAACCTGAAATATTCGGCATATTAATATCCAAAAAAATCAAATCCACCGTTTCTTCATTCCAGACAGAAAAAGCTTCCAAAGCATTTTTACAACTTGCAATAACCTCAATCGTATCTATTTTCTCCAGATGATGCACTAAAATCTCCCTCGCCGTCAATTCGTCATCAACTACAATTGCTTTATATTTTTTCATTTTTTAATATTTCGTTATAGTGACTACTTCAGCTACCGTTAAGTATTCGTAATACGTAAATCAAATAGCCGCTACTGAATCCCTTCAATATGAAGAAAAACCCTAAACCAATTCTCCTCATTTTCTATCTTTAAATCGTATTGATTCGGATATAACAACTCCAACCGTTTTCGGATATTCGTCAGCCCAATTCCTGGTTTTGAATTTCGTCGCTCCCCTCCTACTGTATTTTCAACTTTGAAATATAAATCATTTTCTACAACCATTATTTCCATAATTACCATCAAAAATCCATCTATCGCATTTCCATGTTTAAATGCATTTTCAACAAAAGGAATTAACAACATCGGCGGAATTTGAATTTCATCTTTAAAATCAACTATTTGAAAATCAACCTTTAACGTTTCACTAAATCGAATTCGTTCTAATGCAATATAATCTTTCATATGCTTCAATTCATCTTTCAAAAAAACATTTGGCTTCTGAACTTGATACAAAATATAATCTAATAAACGAGATAATTTCAAAATCATTTCCGGTGTTTTATCCGACTTTTTTAATGAGAATCCATAAATCGTATTTAGCGTATTGAATAAAAAGTGTGGGTGAATTTGCTTTTTTAAATACTTTAATTCTTGATCTTTAAGTCGAAGTTCTGTCGCTAACATCTTATTTTGAAGGTCTTTATTATCCGCTATTTGCTTAAAATTATGCTTCAACAAATCATAAAACCCCGCTAATCCAACCACTAAATACATCAAAATCAACATAAAGAAAACATTCCGACTTACTAATGGAAATTCTTCGATGGAATAATTAGAAAGCCATTTCAGACATAGATATATCGTCATCAGAACGCCATAAGCACTAAATACTAAAGCAAAAAAAGAATGTAATACGAAATCCAAATAGTTTTTTGATAATAATTTCGGAGTCACTTTTTTGACAAAAAAATAGGTCGTAAACATCGTAATTGGTAGCAAAATCGTAGAAAACCAAATCACGTAATCTATATTTGTAGATTGGTAACTGAAGAAATAAGCATAGAACAACCAAACCGTTATCCAAAATAAAGCTCGCTGCCACCAATTATTCAATGATATATTTTTCATACTTGAAAGATGATTATTTTTTTTGAAATAAATTCACTTTTGAGGTGAATGACTTCATTTCAGCTTCTATTGACCAGCATTTAGTGTCGTTTGTCGTTCATCAGCTTTTTTTGGATAAAACGACTACTCAATTTGTCATTCATCGCATCTTCAAAATTTCCTTATACTTTCCCATTACCTTTGAAATTGTAAAATAAGACGAATCGTTTTTATGACGTCTAAAATAATGATTAATTAGAATTAAAAAAGCAATATCCCGAATTCAACACATTAATATAAAAATTATTAATTAACTAAAAAAACGACACACAATGACTGGATTTTTCAAAATGGTAACTGAAGGTGGAATGATTTTCACTATACCAATTATG
>CAWVWD010000065.1:0-12494 GCA_963933585.1 uncultured Saprospiraceae bacterium | reverse complement strand
TTTTAGTTTTTAGTTTTTAAAACTCAAGATTCAAGCTTTCGCTTAATTTAGTACTTAAATACAGAATAAATATAATTATCAATTGTCACCTCTTCTTACTTTATTTATATTATATTATTTTATATTTTTAATAATACTTAATATACTTATAATCAGTTAATTATTCTTGCTTTTTTAGCTTATAAATCTAGAATCAATCATGAAGTATAGTACTTTAGGTAGCTTACTTTAAATCATATAATTATACTTAATTGTAAAAAATATTTATACAGCTGATTAATAAAGTAATACAGATAAAATTGCACTTTTAGTTATTGCTTTTTATTTGATAGGGATAATGGACGATTGCACCTGCACAAAGCATCTTAAGTATTGAATACGCAAGATACCGACTAAATATTAAAATTTCAAAATTCAATAAACAACTTGGCATTTATCATGTTCTCGTAGCATATGCTGTGAATACAATTTCTCGCAATCCTGTCAATTATCGTCTTCATATATGATTTGAATGTCTAAAATCCGACAACTATACAAGAAATTATAAGATAAACGCTTTTGCCTTTTCAAAAATAACTTATCATTACGTTTCTTATATTGATCTATATTTAAAATTGATATTAAGTTTGGATGTAGATTAGTATAACACCATAGTAAAATGATTGTGAAAACTTATCTTGCAAACTTTTTACGTACTTTATAATAAAATAACAATGGCTAAAGAATATTTCAATCCTAAAGATTTAAAGAAATTCGGAAAAATTACAGAACTTCAAGAGAAGATGGGTAAACAATTTTTCGAATGGTATAATAGTGTTTTCAAAGGTGATACTGCTTTGACGGAACGGGAAAAAGCACTTATCGCATTAGCCGTTTCACATACGGTTCAGTGTCCATATTGCATTGATGCTTACACTTCTTCTTGTTTAGAAAAAGGTGCTGATGAAGAACAAATGATGGAAGCCGTTCACGTTGCCGCAGCCATTAAAAGTGGTTCTACGCTTGTTTATGGCGTACAAATGATGAATCACGCTGAAAAACTTTCGATGTAGTCTGTAATTGCTAATTGACCGTTTGCAAAAGATTACTGAAGACTGCCAATTATCAACTATTAACCAGTAAAAAATGGGTGTTAAACAAAAAAGTAAATCGCTTAAATCAAGTGGAAATAATTTGTCCAATACATTTGTCCAATTAGATATTCTAAACGGAAAAGACGTGACGGACGCAAAATTCCCAAAGTTCGTAAATAAAGTTGGTGATTTAGGCTTTCAGCCTTTGACACCAACGACTTTAGAAATTTTCCAATTAAATATTGGTAAACTTTGTAACCAAACCTGTGCACATTGTCACGTCGATGCTGGTCCTGACCGAAAGGAAGAAAACATGGACAAAGCAACACTTCAACGCTGTTTAGAAATCATCGCTGCGGTGCCAACCATCAAAATAGTGGACATCACAGGTGGAGCGCCGGAGATGAATGCTCACTTCAAATGGTTTGTAGAAGAATGTACAAAGTTGGGAAAAACCGTTATGAATCGTTGCAACTTGACGATTATCATGGCAAATAAAAAGTACCAAGAATTACCAGAATTCTTCAAAAAGCACAAAGTACATTTGGTATCGTCTCTGCCTTATTTTTCTAAGAAAAGAACGGATAGTCAGCGTGGCGATGGCGTTTTTGAAGATTCCATCAAAGCATTACAAATGCTGAATGAAGTCGGTTATGGAAAAGAAGGAACAGGTTTAACCTTAGATTTAGTTTATAATCCTACGGGAGCATTTTTACCAGCTTCACAAGAAACTTTAGAAGGTGAATTCAAACGTCAACTAAAACGTAAATTCGATATTGATTTTAATTCCCTTTTCGCAATTACCAATTTACCAATTGCAAGGTTTTTAGACTATCTAATTCAGACCGAAAACTATGAAGAATATATGGAAAAATTAGTCGATGCCTTCAATCCTTCAACGGTTAATGGATTGATGTGTCGAAATACGATTTCCGTAAGTTGGGAAGGTTATTTATACGATTGTGATTTTAATCAAATGTTAGATTTAAAAGTCGCCAGTAAATCACAACACATCAATGACTTCGATGTCGAAGCATTGAAAGGTCGTTCGATTGTCTTGAATCAACATTGTTATGGCTGTACAGCTGGAGCAGGTTCGAGTTGTGGTGGCGAGATTGCATAAATCTTATTTCCCACAGAATTATTAGCAGATTCAGCAGATTTTGATTATTGCACGATTATGCTTTCAAATGTTGGATACTTCTTCGAAGTATTCAACATTTTTATTTTAGAACAAAAGCGATACCCTTTGCCCTACGAACTTTACACTTCATCACTCAAACGACACATTCACTCATTCTCCTCTTTCTCTTAACATTTGACCGACAATAGTAAAGATTACATAAACGTTAGAAAATGGTATCAAATCTATTGATTAAAACTTAACGTAAAGTTATGATTGGTCGCATTCTAAAATAATTATACCCTTTGGAGTACGATTTGTAATTGTTATAATGATAATAATAATGACTGCAAACAAAACAATCCACCATATAAACTCAACGCCATGAAAAAGTGTATTTTACTAATCATCCTGCTGATATCGGGCTTTGGTGGCAAGGCTCAATTCACGATATCCGATTCGCTTTTCTTTGTGGAAGCCACAAAAGATTTTCAATCCTGGCTAAATATAATGCCTATTGGTCAAGATATTCATGCAACAGGATTTGAATTAAAAGAGAATAAAGTAATCCTAAAATTGGCGACCCACACCCCGAATGATTGGCTCGTACTTAGAGCCGCTTATCATGAGGAATACCACCAGTACATAGGTGATTTTTTCCTAAAAACGATGGCATTTTACTTTGAAGTTCCTTTAGATTCGGCAGCAGTTTTTTTTGATACTCAAAAGGAGGGCTGCGAAATATTGGTGGAATATGTAGATAGTCACTACGTTAATAATGATGGTTTGCCACTGGAATTTGTTTTAAAAAATGGTGGCGGAAGATATCCAATTTCTGAAATGGATGCTTTTTCATCAAGGCCAATTATCTTAGAAAATAGAAGCCTAGAAGAAATCAAAGTTATCAAAGGACATATTATTGGTTATTTGAAAGGACATTATCAATCAAAAAATCAATATTGGGGAAGAGAAGCAAATTTCGAGGTTTTGGAAATTGACAATGAATTTTCGATAGAAGTAACCAATATTTCTAAAGAGGTTTTGGATGATTTTGCACTTGGTTATTTTGAATTGATAATAATTGATATTTTTATTCAAGAAAATGAAAACGACATTGAAATCGTTTATAACCTTCGAGCAAAGTACGGCTCGGGAATTTTCATCGCTCCTCGTCGTTCCGGCTACAAAAGCATGAATAGCGATTATCCCGAATATCTTAATCGTTACGATATGAAAGTCCGAAAAATGATTGTCGATGTCGTCACTGCCACACCGATAAAAGATTAAAAGGCGTTTCTACCTTGATATTCGCTGCAAGCAGAGAAATTTTTTAAAAGTATTTTGATTTCAAATATCAATTAGAAAAAGAGCATTAGCCGCATGGAAAATCAGGATTCAATAATGAATAAATTCTTAATTGTATTTCTAATTCTCCTATTATCAATAATAATTTCCTGTACACCTCAAAATGGCGAGAATACGTTGGATAAAGAAAATAATTCTAATGCTCGGCTTGATGAAAATAAAATAATTGGGGATTGGAAAGGACCTATTTTAAGAAAGTATCTCTAACTTTAAACTTTGACTATTAAAAAAATACTCCATACGAAAACAGAAAAAAATGCAAGAAAACGTTTTTAGAAACCGCTTAGGTCGATTTATTTTATACTCCAATTTAGGACTTGGAGTTTTACTCGTTGTACTTTACTTTTTGAAAGGTTTCGATGATACTGAATTTGGTACCTTACTCAAAATATTAACACCGATTAAAGCCGTTTATTTGACGGCTTTAATTCGTTATGTCATTGCCAATAAAAATACTTCAATAACAGCAGAAAACGATTCTAAAAAAATCACACCTCTTTTTGCACGAACCTCTTTTGCTATTATTTTTGTTCATATTACCACGTTAATCGTAACGACTTCTCTTTACGCTTTATTCAATGCCATGGAATTCGATATGCTAATCAATATCATTATCAGCGTGGAAACTTTCTTCGGAATTTATGTCGGTATGTTTATGGCTTCGATGTTTCAGGTGAATGAAAAAGATTAATTATTTGATTGTTTTATCGTAACTTGATTCCCAATTTAACAAGGAATAAAATGGCTTTTGTCAAATATAGACGAAAGCCATTTTTGTGCGATGTTCAATACATTGCTTGTTGCCCTAATCTTATTAAATTCAGCCTATTTCTTATTGCTACTCCCTACTTTTTACTAAAAAATACCTTCCCTTAAGCTGTTGCCTAATTTGCTGCACGAATTGACAAAATCGATTCTTTGAATAAGTATCATATTGAACTATTTCAACCTTAATAACCGTACGATTATGAGGCTTTCACAAGTTTAGGATTTTCTTACGATTGCATAGTTGAATATAAGGAACCATAGGTTTTACCTATGGAATTACATACCTTTGCCGGACTTATGAAATCAAGAAAAGAAGAAATAAAAAGTTGTGCAGCGAGATTATTTAGAAAGAAAGGATTCAAAGCGACTTCGATGCGAGATATTGCGGAAGTCGTTGGTATCAAAGCAGCGAGTATTTATAATCACATTCAATCTAAGCAGGAATTATTAGCCGATTTACTTTTGGAAATTGCCAAAATCTTCACAAAAGAAATGGCCGATATTCAAGCTTCTCAACTCCATACACAACAAAAATTAGAACGTTTAATCGCTTTACACGTTCGTTTGGCAGTTGAACATACCGATGCTATTGCACTAATAGCCGGAGAATGGGTTCACCTGAATGAACCATTGAAACAAGAATATATTACGCTTCGGGATGATTATGAAGGTCATTTTAAATCGATTATTGAACAAGGGAAAACGGAGAATTTATTTAAAAATTTAGATACAGAAATTATTCTTTTTTCGACTTTATCGACGCTTCGATGGTTGTATTCTTGGTACAGTCACAATAAAGATTACAATCAAATCGAATTAGAACGACAAATGACCGAATGTTTAATGCACGGAATTTGTGCGTAAAAACAATCGCTAAAAACCGTATCAGTTTCCAAAACCAGCACGGTTTTTAGCGATAAAATCAATAATAATGAGGCAATTATTCCTTTCCATTTTAGTAATTCTACTCTTTAACACAACCAGTTTATCCGCTCAATCTTTACAAAAAGAGTTAGTTAACTATTGTCTTAATTCTGATGTAAAAACACTGCTTAAGCAATTAAAAAAGTTAGAAAAACGAAAAGACATTATTTTCGATAATTTTGCTTATCATATTGATTATGAGATAATTGATGATTTTCATGCACAATTATTTGAGATAAAACATACCGAAAAAGAGAATGCCAATTTAAATCGTATTTCAATTTATCGGCTTAGAATAATTGAAAAAGATAACCAACTTATTTTTTACGAAATAGATAAAGGTTTTCGTAATCAAAAAGATATTTGGACAACAAAGACCTTAATAATACGACATTGTGGAACAAGTCTTTTTAATGAATTGATAAAAAAGTACGAAAATCTTTATGATATAAAACTCGAAACGTTACCGATATTTAACACGGATTTTCTATATTATATACCCCTAAAAATAGATTATTACAATTGTAGTTTTTACAAAAAAAGAGAAATTCTAATAACAGCCGTTGAACAAAAAAATACGACACAGCTTTTAACTTGGTTAAAATCCGGAAATGTTCCTTTGCAATTATACGCTATTGAAGGCATTTTTCAATTGACCGAAAAAGGTGTTTCCTTTCCACCAAATACTTGGAATTGGATTCAATTGGTTCAAAAAAAAGAAGGCAATGTTCGAACGGCAACAGGTTGTGGTTCTGAGAAGTTTCCAATTTATACTTTGGTGCAGCAAATCAAAGGAAAATATGGAAAAGCCAGACGAAAAGTAAAACAAGCTGCGAATTCATAATCCTCCATTTTCCAAAAAAATGAATATGAAAAAGAAAATATTTGAAGTTTTAGATGAATACGAAAAAAGTTCCAATTATTTAGGTAAAGTAATTGACATATCGATAATTATATTGATAATACTAAGTATCATTGCAATAGTACTCGAATCATTTGAAGTCATTAATACTAAATATAGTTTAATATTTAAATACTTCGAGTTATTTACAGTGATTATTTTTTCCATAGAATATGTCTTAAGAATCTGGATTGCAGATTTAAAATATCCAGATTTGAGTAAATCGAGAGCAAGAATAAAATTCGTCTTTTCGACAACAGGTTTGATTGATTTAATCGCAATTCTACCATTTTATCTGCCATTCATCTTCTCGTTCGATTTACGATTTATTAGAGTATTAAGAGTTGTTCGTTTACTTCGTATTTTTAAAATTAGTCGATATACCCAATCTTTGCGATTAGTCGGAAACCTTATTGTCCAAAAAAGGTCGGAATTAGCGACAACTATTTTCCTTACTTTTATTCTAATTCTAATTTCCTCCACAATCATGTACAATTTGGAACATGAAATACAACCAGACAAATTTCCAAATATTATTTCTACATTTTGGTGGGCTGTTGCCACACTCACAACGGTTGGCTATGGTGATGTTTATCCTGTTACAGGTTGGGGACAATTTATAAGTGGCGTAATTGCAATTTTAGGAATTGGCTTGGTCGCACTTCCTACAGGAATTATTAGTTCAGGATTCATTGAACAATTAGAAAAAAAGAACGATTTAAAAACGGAAGATAAACCTTGTAAATTCTGTCCGAATTGTGGAGAAGAATTGAAAAACCATTGAGTTTTATTTTGGAATTTATTGTTTACCATTGTAAAGCTCAAACAAAATAAAAACATCTTATTAGAATAATTAATATTAATAAAATATAGTATCAAGTTTCAATTCGTATCCCAATTTTGTCACAAAAAAAAGCAACTACTGCAACTGCTCAAAAGTTATTGATAGTTTATTCTCGTAGAAACCGTGTCGGTTTTAAAAACCGACACGGTTTAACTGTCAAGGATTTCAATACAAAAGCACTACTGTCATAAAACGACAGTAGTGCTTTTGTATTGAAACGCAATAAAACCTAATCTTACAATTTCTCCAAGACAAAATTCGTCATCTTCGTATAGAGGTGAATTCGAGCATTGTCACCATAAATACCGTGATTACGATTTGGATAAACATAGGTATCAAATTGCTTATTCGCTTTAATCAAAGCATTCGTCATTTCAGCTGTATTCTGAAAATGAACATTATCGTCTGCAATTCCGTGAACCAATAAATAGTTACCTTCCAAACGATTTACAAAATTAATCGGTGAATTCTCTTCGTAACCTTTTTTATTCTCTTGTGGCGTTCTCATATAACGCTCGGTATAGATGGAATCATACCATTTCCAATTCGTAACTGGAGCGACTGCAATCGCAGCTTTGAATACCTCATTCCCCTTAAACAAACATAAAGACGACATGTAACCACCGTAACTCCAACCAAAAATCCCAATTCTGCTTCCATCTACATAATCTAAATTAGCCAAATATTTTGCTGCTTCGATTTGGTCTTGTGTTTCGTATTTCCCTAACTCTTGGTAAGTTACTTTCTTGAATTGTTCGCCTCTTGCTCCCGTTCCAGTATTATCTACAGAGACCACGATATAACCTTTCTGAGCTAACATCTGAAACCAAGCGTAATTCGTTCCACCCCAAGAATCCTTAACCGTTTGAGAACCTGGTCCTCCGTAAACGTACATGAAAACAGGATACTTTTTAGATTTATCAAAATTCGGTGGCGTAATCATATAACCATTCAAATCATCTTGACGACTATTTTTGAAGCTAAAAAATTCCGTTTCGCCCAACTCATATTTCGCAAAATCTTCTTTGAATCGCTTATTATCCTCTAATATTCTCACTTCCTTTCCTTTACGGTTACGAACGAAATAAGACGCAGGAACACCCATCGAAGAATGTGTGTGAATGAAATAATCAAAAGTGCTACTGAATCGAGCCGAATTCGTTCCGTCTTCTTTTGAGATTTTTTTATCTTTTCCACCGTCCAAATTCACACAATAAACTTCCCGTTGCATTGGCGTTTGCTTCGCAGCTTGATAGAATACTACACCTTTTACCTCATCAACACCGTAGAAATTCGTTACCTCAAAATCACCATTCGTCAATTGCATTTTCTTCGTCCCATCCATATTATATAGATAAACGTGATTGAAGCCGCTTTGCTCTGAAGTCCAAACGAAGTGTTTTCCATCTTTCAAGAAAGTCAAATTATCGTGTAAATCAACGTACGATTCATTTTTCTCATTCATCAATAATTTCACATCCCCAGTTGCGGCATCTGCAATATATAATTCCAAACTATTCTGATGACGATTCATCGTAAATACACATAATTCATTCGGATTTTGCGTCCACTTAATTCTTGGAATGTATTCTGCCTCTGGCGTTTTCACCTTTACAACTTTATCTGATTTCAAGCTATAAATATGAGCTGTTGTTTTGGCATTATCCTCTCCAGTTTTTGGATATTTGAACGTATAAATTTCCGGATACATCGCATTATTATAATAAGGCATTGAAAATTCCTTCACGGCAGCTTCATCAAATCTCAAAAACGAAATCGAATTACCATCTGGTGACCAATAAAACGCTCTATCAATCCCAAACTCTTCCTCATTTACCCAATCTGTCGCACCATTGATGATTTTATTTGCGGCCCCATCTTTTGTAATTTGCGTCACTACTCCAGATATCAAGTCCTTATAATACATATTATTATCTTGAACGTAAGCTACTTTGTCTCCAGCAGGATTTAGCATCGCCAAACGTTGTTTCCCTTCTGCAGAAACAGCCGTTAAAGATTTTGATTTCAAATCCCATATATAAAAGTTCGCAAAAGACGAATGACGATAAATCGCTTCCGAAGCCGTCGCCAAAAGTAATTTACTTTCGTCAGCCGAAAATTCATAACTATCGAAACCTGCTGGTGCATTTTCAGCTGCCGCTTTCATATCCGAAGAAAAGAACAACGTATCCGTAGCCTCCCCAGTCGTAATATCATATTTCACAATCGCAGTTCCATCTTTCGCACGTACTTGACGCGTATAATTTTTTCCATCATTTAAGAAATTAAAACCAGGAACAGAACGAGGATAAAACATATAATTCGTCCAAATATCCTCTAACGTAATTTGCTTATTTTGTGCTGTAAGGGTCGGAATTGCAATTGCTACAGCAACAATCAGTAATAATATTTTTTTCATTTTAATTTAAATTTATTATATAATTTAGTCTGGCAAACGGCAATGCCTTTACCAAACAGTTATCTTATTCACAATGATGATTCCGCTTATTCAATTATTATTTGATCCGCGACATTGGCAAAGGCAGTGGCATTTACCCTACTAACGTATCATTTCAAATTGATTGATATAACTTTCAAAATTGTATTGTTGCAAAAAATTAATTTTTTCTGGATGTTGTACATTTAGAATACGAAGATAATCGAAGTTTTTTTGCCAATGATCATACATTGCGTCATAAGCATATTTATCTTTTGCTTCAAATTGTACTATCATATCAGAAATCGGATTATAAATATAATAAGCAATGAATTCATTATGATGAAATAGCTCAAAATACCGAAAAGTCGTAGGGGTCACCTCAATTCCTGCCTTTGTGAATTCCCAGCTGTAATTTTCTTTTATCAATGATTGATAAATCGGCCAATTCGCTCTTTTGACTTCTTTTGCAGCATAATTTCCCACAAAAGCAACCTTAGGAATACGGCTACAAAAACCTTGATAAAGTTTATCAACCTTAAAACCAACCGACTGATAAGCCTTTATCGCTTTTATATTTTGAGTAATAACTTCCAGTGCAAAATTTTCAATACCGATTTTTTTGAAAAACGGAAATGCAAAGTTATACAATTGCTTCACTAATTTCTGACCTCGGTAAGTTGGAATGACGCCAGTTCCAGCATTAAAAGCAACCAAACTGCCATCTCGATAATCAATTCCATTGACTATAAAGCCAACTAACTGATCGTCTTCAAAAGCACCAAATGACAAATCATATCGAACTCGGTTACGTTTCCAATATTCCTCCCAAAAAATTATAGATTGCCGCATTGGAACGAAGTAATCCGAGAAAGATTCTAATAAAGCCTCCGTGATTATTTCGATTTTCGTATTTTCTAATGATTTAAAAGTTAGCATAACGGCAAAAATACAAAAAACTTGTAAAGATGATTTCTTTATGATTTGGCAAAAGCTGCTGAAAAAATCAAGTGATGATTTGAGTTGTTAAATTCAACAAATCATATCCGATTAATGAAAACAATACAATTTATAATAAAAAATACTTATTAGCATTTACGAATCAATTAGTTAAATATTATATCCGAACAAAAAAAATTCCTGAATTAATCAATACCGCATTAATATTACTGCAAAAAACATTATGCTTACAGCCTATTACGTATATTTTGAAAAATTTATGAAAAAGGTGCGTTTTCTCACTGAATATAAGGTGTAATCAACTTATATTTGAGCCTATATTTATGAAAATCATTAAAACAAAACGCTAACGTTACATGTCAGATAAATTAAAGTACGACTTACGAGGAGTTTCTGCCTCAAAAGATGAAGTTCATGCTGCTATCAAAGGATTGGATAAAGGCTTATATGAGAAAGCTTTCTGTAAGATTATGCCTGATTTTGCGGCTGGTGATAGCGAATATTGCAATATCATGCACGCTGATACTGCAGGAACGAAAACCAGTTTAGCTTATTTATACTGGAAGGAAACGGGGAATTTAGACGTTTGGAAAGGAATTGCACAAGATGCAATTATGATGAACCTTGATGATATGGCTTGTGTTGGCTGTATTGATAATATCATGTTGTCTTCTACAATCGGAAGAAATAAAAATTTAATTACCGGTGATGTTATTAAAACAATTATTCATGCGACAACAGATATTGTCACAGAATTAGCAAAACACGACATTAAGATTCATCTTGCCGGTGGCGAGACGGCTGATGTCGGAGATATTGTTCGTACAATAGATGTAGGTTATACTGCTTTTGGCAGAATCAAACGTTCTGACTTGATTGTCAATGATATAAAAGCCGGTGATGTCATCGTTGGTTTGGCATCTTATGGTCAATCGACGTATGAAAGTGAGTATAATGGAGGAATGGGAAGTAACGGTCTAACTTCGGCTCGTCATGATGTTTTACACCACGATTATATGTCAAAATACCCTGATTCTTTTGACAAAAATACACCTGAGTCAGTTATTTATATTGGATCTAAAAGATTGACCGACAAGGTTATAATAGAGGAAACGACGACGGATGTTGGTCGCCTCATACTTTCACCTACAAGAACTTACTTACCGGTACTTAAAGTTTTACTTTCTGAATTGAAAAATCAAATTAGTGGACTTATTCATTGTACCGGGGGTGCTCAAACGAAGGTTATGAAATTCGTTGAGGATAATGTTCATATTATCAAAGATAATTTATTGCCCACGCCTCCACTTTTTGAGATGATTCAAAAAGAATCTGAGACAGAATGGAAAGAGATGTATCAAGTATTTAATATGGGACATCGCTTAGAAGTTTATCTAAAACCAGAAAATGCGGCGAGAGTAATCGAAATTTCGAAGCAGTTTGGAATTGATGCTCAAATTATCGGACGTGTTGAAACAAGTTCGACTGGAAGGCACTTGACGATAGAAAGTCCTTATGGAACTTTTGAATACTAAATTATATAAGACTGATTATTAGCATTGTACAAAAAGCCATACTATGAAATAATATTTCACAGTGTGGCTTTTATACAAAATTAAAAATCGCAAATTAGAGTATTTGCAATTACGCCTAATTATATATACTTCTTTAATTTAATTTTTATACTCAGAATACATATAAAACAAAAAAAATGAATTAGTTTAACGGTCAGACTTAGAAATTTTTCCAATAAATTCTGTACAGAATACTTTTAGTTCCAAAAAATATTCTGATTCTAACGAGCAAATAGACAGTATTTATGGAAAATATCATGCTCATTTGCATGATAAAAGTATTGAATATAACTGAAGTACAGAATTGAATACAAAGTCTAAAATCGCACTCTAACTATGAAAAATTATACTTACTTGCTTGTGCTAATGTTATTTAGTACAATTGCCGATGCTAAAATTGCCACCGTAAAAGGAAAAATTACAAGTCCCAGAGAAAGAACGGTAAGCCTATCAATGTATGCCGATTTAATCACTTTCGAGCCGATGCAATACAATGTCACATTAAATAGTGACAATACATTCTCT
>CAWVWD010000064.1:0-12541 GCA_963933585.1 uncultured Saprospiraceae bacterium | reverse complement strand
CACTTGACCAAACATTGAAAGCAGTAAGTCCAATTTATAAGGATGTATTGGATAATATGAGAGATACTTTAAATGTATTGCCACCAAGTTCAGCTATGGCAGGCGTTTATTCGATGGTTGATAATTCTGTTGGTGTTCATAAAGCTCCTGCAAATGTAAGTATGGGTTCTGTTATTTCGCCAGTAGTGAATATTACAAGTGCAAATCAAGAAGATTTAAACTTACCATTAAATGGAAAAGCGGTCAATGCGATTCGTTCTTTCATTGGAAAAGGAACATTGGTTTGGGGAGCGAGAACATTGGATGGAAATAGTCAAGATTGGCGATATATATCTGTTCGTAGAGCTTTAATCATGATTGAGCAATCGGTAAAGACAGCCGTTGAAGCTTATGTTTTTGATCCTAATGACGCGAGTACTTGGCTAAAAGTTAAGACTGCAATTGATAACTTTTTGACGACTCTTTGGAAGTCAGGAACTTTAGTTGGTTCTTCTACCACGGAAGCATTCGAAACAAATGTAGGATTAGGTGTAACAATGACGCCAAATGATATTTTAGATGGTGTGATGCGAATTTCTGTGAAAGTTGCTATCTCTCGTCCAGCTGAGTTTATCGTTATCACATTCCAACAAAAAATGCAAGAATCGTAGTCGTATAATGGCTAATTTAACTGCCATGAAAAGTATTTCATGGCAGTTAAATTAGCCGATATGATAATATAAAATTTTAATAAATCTAAAAAATTTAAATTATGGCTGATTTTCCAGATCAATGGCCGATAGCTGCATTTCACTTCAGAATCACCATAGATGGTGAGCAAATCTCTTTTCAAGAGGTTTCTGGTCTCGATCACGAAGTGGATGTAATAGAATATCGTCATGGTGATAGTGAAGTCTTTAGTAACATAAAATTAGCAGGCTTAACTAAAACAACTGATTTAACTTGTAAGAAAGGTATTTTTAGTGATGATGACCGCTTATTGGAGTTAATGAATCGAGTGTATGAGAAAGATTATTATTCCAATAATCCGGACTCCCGAATGGATATTTTAGTTGAATTATTAGATGAAACAGGTGATACTATGATGACATGGAATATCACTAATGCTTTCCCTATTAAATTAACTGGACCTTCCTTGAATTCAGGTAGCAGTGACGTAGCAGTTGAAGAAATTGTATTTACTTATGAAGGTCTAGAAACTTCATTAGCAGGATAAAAAAATTGATGGTTTTCTTGTCAATTATTAAGAAAGGGTAAGGTAAAACTTGCCCTTTTCATATTGTGCTACTTACACTAATCTATCTTCAAAATTTGGGTTGATTTCAGATGTTTTTTCCTTGTACCTGCATATTTATACAGCAGACGGACATCGTTATTTTCATCAGCAATAGTTACCTACACTATTACTTCAAAAAATACCTCGTCCAAGAAAAAATCAATTCTAAACTTCATACCAATTCTAAAAATAGATTAATATTACATCATGTTTTCAATCTAAAAAATAAATTTATGATAGGAACTTTGACGTCAACGATTTCAAATGCAATGAATGGAGGATATCGTCCCCCTGTCGGATTTTATTTCAGGGCAGGCTTACTGGAACAAGTATCAGCTGCGAAAGCAAGTGATTTATTGGGGATGGGGTCCGTATCTAATGATGTAAGATTTCAGGAAGTTTCAGGGATATCTGTAAGTTTAAAAACCGAGCCTTTAATAGAAGGTGGAAATAATGAATTTGTTCATCAATTACCATCACAAACGACACACGAAAATTTAATATTGAAAAGAGGATTAGTTACCAATGGTTCCGACCTTGCCCTCTGGTGTCAACTAACGATGTTAAGTGGGATTTCACAAAAAATTATCAAAAAAGGAATTTATATTGAATTAATGTCTCCGGATAATTTAGTGCCATTGATGTTCTGGAGTTTCAACGGTGCTTATCCGGTTAAATGGGAAATATCTCCGTTCAATTCTACAGAAAGTGCGATTGTCGTTGAAACGTTAGAATTTACCTATGAACAAATGATTACAGTACCGTCAGGAATGGTTAGCGGTCTACTTTAGATGTTATAAATAAAGAATTATGCCTATAGAAATTAAAGAGTTAGTGATTCGTGCAAATATTGATAGACAAATTGGTCAAAAGAAAACAGGATTCTCCGAAGAAGATAAACTTGAATTGAAAAAGGAAGTGCTTGCTTATTGTCTAAATAAATTACGCACGAAAGAAAATAGGGACGTATATAATCACACAAATTCGATTAATCGATAAGCTATGGCATTAACGAAAATGACAATTGGGGAATTCGAAGTACAGGTAAATCCCGAAACTATTAATTATGACCGATCTATTAATTACAATAAAGATGATGTAACCGGAGCAAATCGGGCAAGTGCGAAGTTTAAAAATTATGGTGATGAAAAAGTAAGTTTTGACCTAACTTTTGACGGAACAGGTGTCATTCCCCCTAAGGATTTTAACCCTACAAAGTCAGCAAAGACTTATGCCAAAGGAATGGTTGGCTTATCAGAAGCACCTGATGATATTATTGAATATTTAGAAGAATTCGAAAAAATTATTTTTGACTTTAATGGTAAAGAACATGGACCTAATAAAGTAGAAATAAAGTGGGGAAGTTTGCATATTAAGAATTGTTACGTAGCAGGTTATAATATAGCTTTTAAACTATTTTCACCTGATGGAAAACCGATTAGAGCCGTCGTTAGTTTATCATTCCAGTGTATGATGGATCAAATACAAAGAGCAAAGGAGGCTAATAAAAGTTCACCAGATCTAACACATGTAAAAACTATCCGTATGGGTGACGAACTCTTTTTGATGTGTCAGGAAGTTTATAAATCACCTAAGTATTATTTACAAGTGGCCGAGAAAAATAATATTCTGAATTTCAGAAAATTGAAACAGGGAGATAAATTACTTTTCCCGCCATTGAAATCGTGATTTGTAAGTAGTTTATAGTGACATAATATATTGAAAAAATTAATATAATTCATTGATAACAGACCTATAAGGTTTTCAAAACCTTATAGGTCTGTTGCAATAAATTTTAAATTATGCCTAAATCACCTCTAGCATCAGGAAATGTTGTGACTTATATTATCAATTCAGATGGTAGCGAAATTCCTGATTATTTCGGAGTCATTTCTATAGAAATTATAAAAGAAATCAATAAAATTAATTACGCTAAAATTATTTTTTCCGATGGCGATGTTACAGATGGATTCTTTAAATTAAGTAATTCATCAGAGATGGAACCCGGAAAAGTTATTGAAATTCAACTGGGCTATGATAATTCGAATAAATCCGTTTTTAAAGGAATAATTATTAATCAAAGTATCAAGGTCGTTAATGGTGTGAGTTTCTTAGAAGTTGAATGTTATGATAAAGCTATTCAATTGACAGTCATTCGAAATAATGATTTTTTTGAAAAGAAAAAAGACTCTGATATTATTAAACAGGTTATTGGAAATCATCCCGGAGTAACTTCGACGGTAGCCGCAACAGTAACTAAACATGAACAGCTTTATCAATATCAAGCAACGGATTGGGATTTTATTTTAGCTCGTGCAGAGGCGAATGGACTCATCATCTTAAATGATGAAAATAAAATAACAGTTGCTAAACCTAAACCTGTAGGAAGTAGTGCTTTGGAAGTCATTTATGGTACTTCGTTATATGATTTTGACTTAAAAGTAAGTAGTTATAATCAGCTAAAAGATGTGGAATCTTCGTCATGGGACATTTCAAAGCAGAAAGTAGAAAAAGTAAAATCTAAAAAAGCGGCTGAAGCAAAACATGGAGATTTAGATGCAAAAAAATTATCTAAGGTAATGGGGACGAAAACATATAACCTCTCCAGTTCTGTACCTTTAATTAAATCTGAATTATCAAGTTGGGCGGATGGCTTTGCAACTCGTTCTGCTTTATGTAAGCTGAGTGGTTCTGTATCTTTCACAGGAAATGCAGCACCAAACCTGAATAGTGTTTTAAAGCTTTCAGGGTTGGGAAAACATTTCGATGGAGACGGTTATATATCAGGTGTTCATCATCATATTGGGGAAGGAAACTGGAAAACAACTTGTATTCTAGGCTTAAATAGTAAGTATGCAACTCAAGCTTACCCGGATTTAAATGGTTTGCCAACTGGCGGATTATTACCAGCCGTTTCTGGATTACAAATCGGTATTGTTACTAAAGTAGATGCTGATCCCGAAGGGCAGATGAGAATTAAAGTTAAGTTACCAACTTGGGACAATACAAAAGAAATTTGGGCAAGGCTGAGCTCTTTTTATGCAAGTAAACAGTTTGGAATATTTTTTCTCCCCGAGATAGAAGATGAAGTAATTATTGGTTTTTTCAATGATGATCCCCGTTTCCCAGTGATTTTAGGTTCCATGTACAATGGTAAAAACAAATCGCCTTATACACCTGAAGCAGGAAATAATATAAAGGCGATTGTGACCAGAGAAAAGATGAAAATCGAATTTGATGAGGAGAAGAAAATCATTACAATCGAAACGCCAGCAAAAAATACAATTATTATTGATGATGATGCCAAATCAATCACCCTAAAAGACCAAAATAAAAATATAGTAAAAATGTCCGCTGATGGCATTAGTCTGGATAGTGCAAAGGATATAAAAATTACCGCAAAAGGAAATATTAATATTGAAGCAAAGCAAAAAATTGTTCTAAAGGCCACTGCTGATTTAGTGGCTGAGGGAATGAATATTAAACAAAAGGCAAAGACGGCTTTGACTCTTGAAGGACTCACCGCTGAGCTAAAAGCTTCTACACAAGCTACAATCAAAGGTGCTATGGTTATGATTAATTAAGTGTCTCTATTTTAGAAAAAATTATGTCTTATATTTAAAAATGCCTTGATATAGAAGAAAATTCTAGTCAAGGCTTTTTTTATCGTTATTAAGGTTTATTTAAAAATTTTATCATTTTGCTTGACCCTAAATAGCAGTCTTTGGATACAGCAATTCGATGACTTTCGGCGGCTATCACCCTATCTAAATCTTTCTGAAATTAAAAAAAATTTATTTTTTACTAAAAAAACAGCACTCTGTATGTAATGTGACGTAGATATATTAAATTATATTATACATATTATACATATATATAATATATATGTATAATATATTGTAATGTAAATAACCATTCATAAGTAACAATAGGTTTAAAATTATTAAACTTATTGTTACTGCTATATTTTAGAATAGATAACCTATTCATAATACTTATTGATTACTTAAATAATCTATATTATATATATATAAATATGTAAACACAATCCTATTAATATTATTTACAGCAAGTATAAATACCTATTTAATTTTAAAACACTTACTATTTTAGAAAAAAACAATAAAATTGTATTATATTTAGTATCTACAATAGGTTTATTCTGTTTTTTTGATAAATATATTACATATAAAACCCTCTTGTAATTCTATAAAAAAAAAATAATCTATACTTTATCTATTTTACACATAGATATATAGAATATATAATTATATATTTGCGTATTCAAGTCTGATGAAGTCATATTTAATATTTATTATTCGTTATTTAACGATTAAATTATCCCAAAAAACACAACATGAGTTACACACCTCAATGCAAGTATGTCGAAGGCCTAATATTAGGAGAATCTAGTGTCTTACATGAAATTTATCAAAAATTTGCTCCTCGAATAATTGATTATATTAGAAGGAAGGGAGGAAAAAGAGAGGATGGACAAGATATTTTTCAGGAAGCACTTATTATCATTTTCCAAAAAGCACAAAAAATCGAGTTTGAATTAAAGTCATCCTTTTATTCCTTCTTATTTGGAATATGTCGAAATTTATGGCTACAAAAAATCATTCCTGAAACGAAACGAAAAATCAAAATTCCTACAATAGAACTTATCATCACAAATGAATCTGATAAGGAAGAAGTTACAAGAGAACGTTTCAAACTTTATGAAAAATATTTGAATCAATTATCTGAAAAGAACCGCCAAATCTTACAACTTTCCGCACAAGATTTTTCCAATAAAGAGATTGCGGAAAAAATGGGGATTGAAAGCTATGGCTATATTAGAATCAAGAAAATGCGTGCAAAAAAAGAATTAATGGGAATTATTCGAAAGGATCCTATTTATAATGAGTTGCGACTATTTTAAGCTGAAAAAGCGTTGCGTTCATAGGAAACGCAATGCTTTTTTATCTTCATTTTTTTGATTTGGAAAATATTGAATATGCTATATCGAAATCGTTTTACCTTCTTTCCAAAGCTCTTTCTTGACACCTTGCAAAATATCGTTTAAACTAATCATATTCATATCTCGACTCAATGCTTTTAGAGAGGCATAACGAACGACATTTGTAATAGCTCCCCCTGATAATTCATATTCCTCTGCAATATCAAATAAATCTATTTGTGCTTCGAAAGTTGCTTTTTCAGAAAATGTCTTTTTCCACAATAAAAATCGTTGGTCAATACCTGGAATTGGGAACAAAATCATGGACTGAAAACGCCGAGCAAAAGCTTCATCAATATTTCCTTTCAGATTAGAAGCCAAAATCACCACACCAGGATAATCTTCTACTCGTTGTAATAAATAAGCAACTTCTTGATTCGCATGTTTATCATTAGAACTGGAAGTAGCCGTTCGGCTTCCAAAAAGAGCATCTGCCTCATCAAAAAATAGAATCCAATTTTTGTTTTCTGCTTGATCAAAAAGACTACCCATATTTTTTTCCGTTTCTCCGATATATTTGGAAACGACTTGAGATAAATCAATTCGATAAACATCCATATTCATCTGTTTACCTAATAACGAAGCTGTTAACGTTTTCCCTGTACCGGGAGGACCATAAAATAGGGTACGAAATCCTCTTTTCAGCTTTCGGTGCATTCCCCAATCTTGCATTAAGGTATCATTATGTTTTAGCCAAATCAAAATATCATCGACTTCTTGCATCGTCAAATCCGGTAATACCAAATCTTCCCAAATCATCTTCGTACCTAATCGCTCTGCGGGAAAACTGGCACTAAACCTTGGACGATACTCCGTTCCATACGTAAAATAATGGATAAACTCTTTGCTCAAAACCAACTGCCCACTCAATAGCGGCTCATTACTACTTTTATATTCTAACCGTAAAATCCCTTCTTTTGCAAAAAAATGTTCTGCATCAAATAACATTTGTACTTCCAAACGTTTCCCAAAATCATTTCCTGCCAATATAAAAGCAGCGGTTTCACCTGTCGGCAAAAAGCCTTTATGTTGTATTCCGGTGATGCCACCAAATTCCGAAAAATCTCGATCGTAGGTTTTATTTTTAAGAAAAAACACATCTAAAATCTGTGGAACAATATGCGGAGCGAGTGCCAATAAAAGCACGGCTTCTTCGATAAAAGACATTTGATGCCGCTGTACCAATTGAGCATAATGACTGTCGTTATTCAATGTGTCAACTTGTCCAATATCAAAAATATCTATTTCTGATCCTTTAAAGTAGGATTGAAATCGAGTATTGATTACGTTGCCAAGCCATTGAAATTCTTGGTGTAAGGTTGCTGCGTTTTTTTGAAAGTTGTTCATGTATTTTTTAATCTATAAGTAGTCGGATACAATTAATCATGCTGTAAAAACAAGGTTCACTTTCGTATTGCGGAACACCGTGATTAATCGTAAAGTTAAACACTTTTCCGTCTTTACCACGAGTATATTCTACATCATCCCAATTCCCAGAATGTGTTAATTTATAAGTACCATTTACTTTCCCATTACACCTTTCCGTATAATATTCAGCATACGGTGCATAGCCAGGTTCTATATTTCCATTTTTTCATATACTAACGGCATTGCTTCCGTTTGTCCTTTGTATTTCACTTCTGTAGCCTTATTATTGACATATTTGATACTAATAACCATACGTGCTTTTTTGTCATTGTTATAGCAGATACAGTATATTTCTTCTCCTTTAGAGGTTTGCTCTTCCGTAGTTTGAAAAGTCACTTATTCAGTATATTCTCCTGTTGTTATACAGCCTTTTGTATTTGCACTTGTTCTATCTTGCTGTTATGCTTCGCTTGTTGCACAAGCTGTCAAAAGAGCGAGGCTTAGGATTGATAATAAAAATTTTGTTTGATTTTTTTGATTTTTAGTAATAGCTTTTATGCATCTACTTAAAGAACCGATGTTGTGGGAGTTTATATTCCCACCGCTCCGAACCAAAACCGAGCGATTACGCATGTTTTCGAGTAGAAGCGGCAGGAGTATAGATTCCTGCTTCTTGGGCGATTAGGTAGATACGCTTTCACATTATCTTTTTTTTAATTTCCTAATAACTACAGGCTATAAGTTCGATAAATTTTAGTTACATCTCATTTGGCGATATGGGTGATGGCACAATATTACTTACAGGCTTAATACTCTTTAAATAATTAAATATTGCAACAACATCTTCATTTTTCATATTCTTATAGTTTTCTACCGGCATTGGAGGTAATAGCATACGACTATTGTCTAAACCTTTAAATTTTCCTTGTGTAAATGCTTTTATGAATTGCTCTTCTGACCAATTTCCAATCCCTGTTTCATCAGGAGTTAAATTTCCTGCAAAAGAGATTCCCCATGGTCCTGCTGCTGCCGTTAAATCGGGATAAAACATGGTAAAACCATTCTTAATCAATGTATCCTTAAACTCAAAAATTGGCCTATCCGAAGGAAAACCGGATAACATTAATTCAGTAATAATTTCAGGACCATCAGCTCCCATTTTTTTGGGGGAATGACAATCGTTACAACCCATTATCTTTACAAGATATTCTCCGTGTTTAATAATGTCTTCAAGATTTAAATCCGTTATTGGATTATCCTCACTGGACTCTTGTTGATTCTCGGTACAAGATATAACAACAAATACACAAATAATTAGTACTGATAATAAAGTTATTAAGTTGACTTTTTTCATAAGTTTTTAATTGTCAGGATTTAATAAGTAGAACATAAGAACAAACGCATCAAGTTTTCTCACAATTTGTACCGCGTTCGGCATAAACTGTGAGAAAATAACATTTCAACTTGTCGAAATAACATATTTATAAAAATTAAATTTTGATGCGTTTGCCCTTGTAGAACATTGATTTACGTTTTTTTTTAAGAGCGTAGCTCCGTCACCAAGAATCATTGTACTTTACTGAATCTATTAAGGGAAGCGGAAATAAATAATCTATATGAACCATTTACTTTTTAAGGAATCAAAATTAAATAAATTTATATTTTGAGCGTACGAATCTATTGCAAATACTACATTTTATTAATTAACAGTTCACAATTAATAATTCCCCATTACTAAGTATCTAATTTCTCATAATATTTGTCAATTATAGGATTAGACTTATTAAGCGTCCTTCTAACGGGCTACAACAGGCAAATTTTGTTTTCGACTTTGTTAAAGTTTTTGGCTCTTGGGAGAATTTAGTCTTTGACTTGCGAGGTTTTAAAAACTTTGTAAGTCTTATCGGGTCTTATCAAGACTTACAAAGTCAAAAAAGACTTCGCAAGTCCTGCTCCGAAGCCTCGGTGGTCAGTTCTCCACTAAATTCTCCCAAGAGCCAAAAATTTGCTTCGCCCAAGATAAAACTTGCTCTGTTTCTCTCCGTCAGAGGATTCTGAACGAGTATATTATTGATGAATAAGATTAAATGCTTCTTGTGCATTCTTACCTTCTATTATAATTGCTTTCATTCCTGATATATAATAGTCCATGGTCATATTTGTGTACAACGTTAAACTTCTTACGTATTCAAAAGTTAACTCCATTCCTTGTAAATCAACTCCAAGACGAAAACGTACTTCTCCATCTCTTCTATCTATTACCCATGCTCCATGAGACATCCCAAAATTAGCTCTGTCTATAAAAATAGAAAGCTCTGCATACTTTTCGGGAGGACAAATATGAGGTAATCGTGCAAACAGCACTACTATCTTATTCAGTTCATCGGTTGTAGCAACGAATGTCCACTCAGCATTGCTTCCTGCATAACTGACACTAAGAAATGATTCATTTGAATTCAGTTCCATTTCCCAACCAATATTCTTATAAATTTTTGATAACTTATTAAATAACATTGTACATAAGATTTTATATAAAAATTAATGTTTTTTTAAGCAGAAACTTGCTTAACTATCTTTTGTTTCATTTCGGCTTCATCTCCTCCTGTTGTTTTAAGCCATGCTTTCCACCGTTTACTGGTAATCCCTGCTGTTTTTAACAATACTGTAGATGTTTGATTTGTGACTTGTTCCATGTCCACCCCTTTTTCTATATTTTGGGGGATTACTTTACATGTTACAAATTTACCATCTTTATAACTTCCCTTACCCAAACGATAAAGGGTTTCTGCTATAATTTCTGCCGAGGCTTCCATACTTGCTTTACTTTTATGAGGTGACGCAGTAATTTTTGCGGATACTTTCACCATTCCTTTTGGCTTTTCTTTATGTATCACCGTTCCGTTATCTCTCACTACCTGAATCCACCTTTCACGTTTAGCAAAATTAGATACTGAATCTACATCATCAGCAGATTCAATATTCATTCGGTCATTAGACTTAATTCTTGCTTTTTTATCACTCCAGCCAAAACGTTTTACTTCAAGAGATTCCTTATCTGTAAGTCCCGGGAAGTTTTCATCTTTTAAAGTCCTTTTAAGGTTTCCATAATAACTTTTAAACATCCGATCTTCCATAACCTCATAATTTGGATATTCAGGTTCAACGCCTCCCGTTGGTTTACCATTATTATCTAGCTTAGAAGCAACAGTTCTCACACGCTGAGCAGCTGCACCTCTTCTCCAATTTAATCCAATATTTCCTAATGTTAAAACTCCTCCAATGGCAGCAACTCCTACAGCAATTGGAGCACCTACACCAGATAACAATAAAGCACTACTAACTACTGCCGTTGTACCTTGTACCATTTTTAATCCAGATTTTTCCATATTTCGACTTTGGATTTTTTGCATAGCATCCATTGCAGGCACGTTTTCATTGTAAAATGTTTCCATCACAACATACGCTGCACGAAGTTCTGTAAGTTTTATGATGATTTTATTAATATTATCCTGTGCTATTCTTCCGCTAATTTCAGGTATAAGCCCAAGACTAGCAGCTCTTTCCAAATGTCCTGTATGTCTATGAATTATTTCCATTATTTGGGGAATTTCCTCATCTCCCAACCTGAATAATCTTTTTGTAATATCCTTTTTAACTTCTTGTATTTGTCCTTTTTTCTTACTCGCCCTCCAGAACTGAATTCCACCGTGAATTATCTGAATAGATCCAGTTACAATGCCTAGTACTGCAGCAATTTGAGCAAACTGCGCAATTTCTGCTTGAATAGCAGCATTATTTGCTCCTACATCAGTAACTGCTTTCAAAATATCTTTTCCTGTATTCATTCCTGACTGAAAATAACCTGCAACATTTTCACCCGTTTCTGCTATAACATCTACAATCTCATCACCCGTTAACCCTCCTTCTTCCTCATTTTTATTTAAAGCATCGTCAATTGTTTTAAAAATCGAAATTAAATTTGAAAAAGTGTTAAGCCCATCTCCTATGCCAGCACCAACATCTCCTACACGAGTCCAATCTGCGGAAAAACCATCACTTGCTGAGCTACCTTCTTTTAATAAAGAAATTCCTTTAGTCAATTTTGTACCTCCATGAACAACTTGACCAACACCATCCATCCCTTGCGTAAGAGCTTCTACTTTTTCTCCTTCTTTATATTTTTTAATAGCTCCATGGATATTGATAGCTCCTAAACCTATATTTGCACCTTCTCCTATATCAAAAAAGCCATTATTTAGTTTAGAACCACCGTCTTTACTCATATAATCACCACTATAATTATCAGGAGCGTCAAGAAGATTTCGATCACCAAAGTCTCCTGTAATTCCTGAACCTGAAGCGATTGAATCTAATAAGGCCTCTGTTTTATCAAATGATTTGTCTAAAATCTTTTCGTTCATTTTAGTAAACGTATCCTCTCGAATATAGAAAGGCTCATTAATCTCCTTTTGATTTATACTTTTCACTAAGTACCAAACATAATGTTGAAGTCCTGATTTGTCTAAAACATTTAAACTATCTTCTTCTTGATTAGGTCCTCGTCTGGAATTTACAACAGAATTAGTTTCGATTTCAACAATATGACCATCGCTCAATTGCGCCCCTTCATTACTTTTAAAATTTTCACTATACAAAGAACCATCAACCATTTTCACTAAATGTGTCGATCCATAAACTTTTGCTTTTTGAAGTTTAAGTTGGCTTACATCTCCTTCAATAGTTTTTTGTTGTAAGGTTTTTGTTGTATTATTTTGTATCTCCGTCGCCTTCGCTCCCATCACGTCTGCTTCTCGTTCCAGCCCTGAATCATCATTCACATTCACTTTTCCCTTCATTTGCATAGTCGGTTTTACTCGACCTTGCTTTTGTTGCAC
>CAWVWD010000063.1:0-12617 GCA_963933585.1 uncultured Saprospiraceae bacterium | reverse complement strand
GAGCTTTAAATAGAGTTCTAAATAAAAGGAAATAATTTTTATTTAGAACTCTATTTAAAGCTCACTCATAAAATGACTAATGACGATTTATAAAAGACTATAAATTATTAAGTAGATTTTCATCCACGATGTTAGGAATGGTAACCTTCAAATTCGGTTCTCGTTTCATTGCTTGCTTGATCGCAAAAACAGCCCCTTCATTTCTTGCCCAAGCACGTCTTGCAATACCATTATTTACATCCCAAAATAGCATAGATTTCAAGCGGGCATCAGCTTCTGGTGTTCCATCTAGGAACATTCCGAAACCTCCATTTATCACTTCTCCCCAGCCAACACCGCCGCCGTTATGAATTGAAACCCAAGTTGCACCACGAAAAGCATCGCCAATAACATTTTGAATGGCCATGTCAGCAGTGAACATCGAACCATCTTTAATATTAGAGGTTTCCCTGTAAGGTGAATCTGTTCCGGAAACATCGTGATGGTCACGACCTAAAATAATAGCACCAATTTCTCCTGCCGCAATCGCATTATTAAATGCTTCCGCAATCTTCATCCGACCTTCCGCATCAGCGTACAAAATCCGAGCTTGTGAACCAACAACTAATTTATTTTCTTTCGCTGTCTTTATCCAATGTAAGTTATCTGCTAATTGCTGTTGAATTTCGGGTGGTGCAACTGCCAATCTTTCCTCAATTATTCGTGCTGCTATTGCGTCCGTTTTGTCCAAATCCTCTGATTTTCCGGAAGCACAAACCCATCGAAATGGTCCGAATCCAAAATCAAAACACATTGGGCCCATGATATCTTCTACATAAGAAGAATATTTAAAGCTACCATCAGGCTTCAGAATATCAGCTTTCGCTAAATCTCTTGCACTTTTCAAAAAAGCATTTCCATAATCAAAAAAGTACATTCCACGTTCCGCCATTATATTAATAGCATCTACGTGACGACGTAATGTTTTATGGATTCCTTCTCGAAATTGTTCGGGGTTTTCGGCAATCATTGTTTCGCCTTCTTCAAACGAAACACCAACAGGATAGTAGCCACCTGAATATGGATTATGTAAAGACGTTTGGTCAGAACCTAAATCTATAGGAACATCTGCTTTTACAAAAGCCTCCCACATGTCAACAACATTTCCTTGGTAAGCCATCGAAACAGCTTCTCCTCCTTTTTTTGCTGCTTTTATTCGCTTAACCAGCTTATCTAAATCCGTATAAATTTCATCAACCCAGCCTTGTGCATGTCGCTTTTGAGCAGCAATTGGATTGATTTCAGCTACGACGCCAATCATTCCTGCGATAACAGCTGCCTTTGCTTGAGCCCCGGACATCCCACCTAAACCAGAAGTTACAAAAACTTTTCCTTTTGTTTGTCCATCTCCTAACATTCGTGCGGCATTCAAAACCGTAATTGTTGTTCCGTGAACAATACCTTGAGGTCCAATATACATGTAAGAACCAGCAGTCATCTGTCCATATTGTGTGACGCCTAATGCATTATATTTATTCCAATCCTCTTGAGAAGAATGATTAGGAATCATCATTCCATTTGTAACAATGACTCGAGGTGCATTTTTGTGAGAAGGAAATAGACCCATCGGATGACCGGAATACATAATTAAGGTTTGTTCGTCATTCATTTCCGAGAGGTATTTCATTGTCAAAATGTATTGTCCCCAATTTTGAAAAACAGAACCGTTGCCACCATAAGTGATTAATTCATGTGGATGTTGTGCAATTGCATAATCTAAATTATTCTGAATCATCAACATTATGGATGCAGCGTATTGTGATTTTGCAGGATAATGTTCAATCGGACGAGCATACATATTATAATCAGGACGAAAACGATACATATATATACGACCATAAACTTCCAATTCTTTTGCAAATTCTGGCACTAAAACAGAATGATGTTTTGCATCAAAATATCGCAAAGCGTTTTTTAATGCTAGTTTTTTCTCTGTTTCGTTGAGGAGATGTTCCCTTTTCGGTGCATGACTGACGGAATGGTCGTAAGGTTTTAGCTCGGGTAATTCGTTAGGAATACCTTTTTTTATAGCATTTTGAAATTCTTGAATGGTCATTTGTATAAATTTTTAGTATAAATTGGTTTCACGTGAAACACTTTAGATTTCAAATCAATGATTTAATAGATATTAATCTAATGGTTTTTATGAAATATGGTTCATTATTTACTGTAAAGTTACGGTATTCTGGAAATAAAAATCCTTATTATAGGTTGATTTGTAATAAGGATTGATGGTTAATAACAATTGAAATGTTTCACGTGAAACCTAATTTAAAGGTTTATTATCATTGTGGAACTATTCTTTTTTAAGTTTTTAGACTTCAATAACTTTCGATTTTTTCTAAAGTGTGTTAAGTTATTTTGATTGGAATGTAATGACATAACTACCGTATTTTGAATTATGATTGATTTTGTTCGTTTTGAAATATCTGTATAGTAGAAATATATCCATACGGCATCGTCAATATATTCCTTACCAGTGTAGTTTAAAACTGGTTGCTTTTTATCGGTTATAATTTTAAAGTTTTTTGCCAGATACTTTTTAATGTAATCGCCTGCATCGTCAACTTCTTTAGGCGAATCTAAGTCAAGTTTTTTTCCATCTACTCGGATAGCCGACTCTAAATCATCGGTAAAAACCTTCAGCGCAACTTGTATCTCCTTTTTATCTGTAAAGTAATCAACTTCTGCAATGCTTATATGGATCGGATGTACATCAATATTTAGGAATCCGAAGCCACTAATTGATAAGATCAATACTAAAAATAGTTGTTTCATAGTTTAAAGTGTTTCACGTGAAACATGATTTAATTGGTTTGTAATAATTAAGACAAAGTTACACACAAACAAGTAAAACATATCTTAAAGCAATATTAAACAAACCTAGTTCTTTATCTATTTATTAACTTTACGTATTGAAATTACAGGACTTGAACAGATAATATTGATCTATTAAACGAATGGTCACCAGGAATAAAACACACTTCTGGTTGACGTAAAATTATTATAACTATGCTTAGAATAAAATACCTATTGTGCCTAATGCTATTGTCATTTATGGTAAGTGCACAAAACACAAACACTAATAAATTCAGACAGTTAGGTCAGGAACTTCCAACTCCAAATATTTACCGTGCTGCTTCTGGAGCTCCCGGTCATGAATATTGGCAACAACAAGTTGATTATGAAATTAATTTGGAGGTAGACGATGAAAATCAGCGTATCTTAGGGGACGAAGTTATTACATACACGAATAACTCTCCTGATGTTTTGACTTATGTTTGGGTTCAATTAGACCAAAATGTGCGTGCAAAAGATTCAGACACGTATAAAATACAAGAAAGCAAAATTGATAAGAAAGAATCTTTGAGTTCTATCAAGCGATTCCAGGGAAGTGATTTTGATGGTGGATTCAAAATTGAATATGTAAAAGATGCCAATGATAAACCGCTTCTACATACTATTAATAAAACGATGATGCGTGTGGATTTGCCGGTAGCATTAGAACCGGGTGATAAATATTCATTCAAAATAAAATGGTCATATAATATTAATGACCGTATGAAAATGGGTGGACGTTCTGGTTACGAGTATTTTGAGGAGGAGGATAATTATCTATATACAATTGCTCAGTTCTATCCTCGAATGGTTATGTATAATGATATTTACGGATGGCAGCACAAACAGTTTTTAGGTAATGGCGAGTTCACTTTGTGTTTTGGAGATTACACCGTGAATATAACTGTTCCTTCTGATCATGTCGTAGCATCAACAGGAACACTTCAAAATGCAGGCGAAATTTTAACAAAAAGTCAGCAAGAAGCTTTTGAAAAAGCGAAGACAGCTGAACAACCTGTAATCATTATATCGCAGAAGGAAGCGGAGAAGAAGGAAAAGAAACATGCAAAGGATAAAAAGACATGGACTTATTTCGCTGAGAATGTTCGTGATTTTGGCTTTGCTACTTCTCGTAAGTTTATTTGGGATGCAATCGGTGTTCAGTTTGGAGATAGAACAGTGATGGCGATGTCGTATTATCCAAAAGAAGGAAATCCACTTTGGGAACAATACTCAACAAAAGCAGTCGCTCATACTTTACGAACGTACTCAAAATATACATTTGATTATCCTTATCCGGTAGCGATTTCAGTTCATGCGGCATCTATTGGTATGGAATATCCGATGATTTGTTTTAATTTCGGTCGTCCTGAGAAAGATGGAACGTATAATGAACGTACGAAGTATGGAATGATTGGCGTAATTATTCATGAAGTTGGACATAACTATTTTCCAATGATTGTGAATTCTGATGAGCGTCAATGGACTTGGATGGATGAAGGTTTGAATTCATTTCTACAGTATTTGACAGAGCAAGAATGGGAAAGAGGTTATCCATCACGTCGTGGACCAGCTTGGAAGATTGTTCCTTATATGTCAGGTGATAAATCAAATATTTCTCCTATTATGGTGAATTCAGAGTCTATTCATCAGTTCGGGAATAATGCTTATGGAAAACCAGCAACAGCTTTGAATATTTTGCGAGAAACCGTTATGGGACGTGAATTATTTGATTATGCTTTTAAAGAATATTCTACTCGTTGGATGTTCAAACATCCTTCACCCGCAGACTTTTTCCGTACAATGGAAGATGCTTCTGGAGTTGATTTAGATTGGTTTTGGAGAGGTTGGTTTTATACGACGGATCATGTTGATATTGGATTGAAAGAGGTAAAATGGTTTAATCTTAAAGGAAATCCGGACGAGGAAAGCAAGATTGCTCGTAAGCAGCGTGGTGAAAAACAGTATATCACGGAGATTCGTAATAAAGAAGTTATCAAGGAAACGATTACAGAAGAAGATCCTTCGACGGTTGATTTCTATACGAATTACGATCCATTAAATGTTTTGAACTTAGATCGTAAAGCGTATGAAACGTATTATAATAAATTAAGTGACGCTGAAAAAGCAATGCTTGATGCTGGTTATAATTTCTATGAAATTACGTTTGAGAATATCGGTGGTTTGGTAATGCCATTGATTATTGAATTTGAGTATAAAGATGGTACAAAAGAAGTTCGTCAAATTCCTGCTGAGATTTGGAAGATGGATCCACATTTAGAAGTGACAAAAGTATTTGTAACAGAGAAGGAAGTGAAGCAAATTACGCTTGACCCTTACTTAGAAACGGCAGATACGGATACGGGAAACAACTACTACCCTGCTCGTCAGTCATTAAATCGTTTCGAATTGTATCAGCAAAAAGAAAAAAATGGACGATATAATACTTCAAGAGAAAATCCGATGCAACGTGCAGCGAGAGATAAGAAAAATTAAAATTGATCAATTAGGAATTATTTGACCGGTTATGGCTTATAATTTAAGAATCCCTTCACGATGTTTGTGAAGGGATTTTTTTTTAAACTGAAAAACCATTTTGTAATTATTCAATTAATTGACCGACACCCGATAATGAAATATCGTTAATTTTTTCTACGATTTTTTTAATGTATTCCATCTCTTTCAAGCGAAACAGTATTTCATTATTTTTTATCAATTTTGCAGTATTCGCCATCAATGATTAACAAACCAGTTTCATAACTTTCGATGACATGTTGAATCAAAAAAATATTTGATTGCACTGTGTTTGAATAAGTTTGAATCAAAATTACTTGATACTTCTAAACCTGCTGTATTAACAGTTTGAAAATCATATTTTACGATGCCATTCCAAAAAGAATATTGACCGGTGTATAACACGTTGAAGAAGTTACCATTTTTGAAAATGATGCAAACGCTATATCTTTTACATCAATAATGCTTAAGGCTTTTTGTAGCAAAATACTTAATTCGATAGTTGTTGAAAAAAATCCTATTCTATTAAAAGTTTGAACGGATTCGTCAAGACCTAACTAATGTTTGCCCTCTCCTATCGTGCTCAAAAAAATGCCTTCTTTAAAAACTAAATCAATTTTGTTAGCATAAATCTTTGTGTATTTCGTAATCTTAATATTGTTTCGTAGGAATTTAACCTTTAGTGTAAATTTTAGTTAAAACAAGAGTGAAGTATTGCAACTTAAAATTGCGGTATAACGATTGAGTTATTCTTAACGATTAAAGTTTAATATCTGATTAAAAATTCAATGTTTAAACGTTAAATAAATGTCTTCTGATAAATATTCATATTTAAAAATTGTCAGTAATAATGTAAAGACTAAAGTTGAATAATGCCAAATAAGGGTATTCTCCTTATTACAGGTGATTAAAGGTTTGTTTGAAATCCTCATTTCAAACAGCAATACTTCTTTTGGTAAGCCGTTTTATAAGTCACTCGGCTCGAAATCAGATATAAAACTAACTTCTATAGTATAACCTATAACGCTAAGTCAATTGAGCTACTTTGTCCGAAAATAATCGTCGACCTTTGGAGTGAAACTAAAACCCCAACTAATATGCAGTATATTGTATGCGAATCGCATCAATATTATGGTGATATCCAGAACCGTTCATCAGGATATTCTCGATGATGGTAAAAGCATCTTTTATGCTTTCGAATTTATCTTTAAACCTATGTTTGGGTGTGTATAATTGTCATCAAAGGATAGCTATTAGAGTTTAGAAATAATTCTATTAGAAATGTTTTATTTAAAAATAAGAAAGGTTTTTACATTAGCAAATAGCAAAATTTGACTATTTTAGGGTAATAAATCTATAGAATAAAGAATGTTTTTTAATAAATAAATGTTAACTAGTTTTGATTTAAGTATTTGATTGTTAGGTTTTTATGTGAACAAAAAGTTGTTGTCTAATTAATTTTTTGTTAAAGTGAAATTAGAAATGTAACAGAAATATGTTTTCGGCGTTTTACCACTGTTGTTACAAAAAATTAAGTACTTAATACCAAAACAGAAAACCAAAAAAAGTATGAAGCAAATTATATCAATGATTTTAGCAGGGATTGTTGGAGGAATGATTACACTTGGAGGATTTTATGTAATCTCACCTGCATCAAGTAATGAAGGTTCGAAATTAGTAAATCAGTCTTTACCTCAACAAAACTATGCTCAACTGGCAGCAGATAGAATACAATCTGTACCTTTTGATTTCACAGCGGCAGCAGAATTAACGATGCCGGCAGTTGTACATATTACATCGAAACAGACAAAAACAAAATCCGAAACAGAAGAAAGAGAATCAAGTCCTTTCGAGTTCTTTTTCGGTCCATCGGAGCGTTCTCCAAAACAAGGAACGGGTTCAGGAGTTATTATTGATGCAGAAGGTTATATCGTAACGAATAATCACGTTGTGGATTTTGCAGATGAAATCACAGTTACACTTTATGATCAAAGAAAGTTTAAAGCAACAAAGATAGGCACGGATCCTTCAACGGATTTGGCGCTTTTAAAGATAGAAGCAGAGGAGTTACCGGTTTTAGAATATGGAAACTCTGATGACGTAAGAGTAGGAGAATGGGTTTTGGCAGTTGGAAATCCTTTCAATTTGACATCAACGGTTACAGCTGGAATCATCAGTGCAAAAGGTAGAAATATCGACATTTTGGGTGGTGGAGCTGCTATCGAATCATTTCTTCAAACGGATGCTGCTGTGAATCCCGGAAATAGCGGTGGTGCATTAGTAGATGCTGAAGGAAAGTTAGTTGGAATTAATACTGCGATTGCATCACGAACAGGATCTTTTTCAGGTTATTCATTTGCCGTTCCAACTTCGATTGTTAGAAAAGTAGTAGAAGATTTAAAGGAGTTTGGTTCTGCTCAGCGTGGATTTATGGGGGTTAGCATCCAGAGTTTAAATAGTGAATTAGCAGAACAATTGAAAGTTAGTATTATTGAAGGTGTTCATATCGCTGATGTACAATATGATGGAGCTGCGGATAAAGCGGGAATGGAAGTGGATGATATTGTTACCAAAATCAATGGTAGAATCGTTAAAACTGCTCCTGAGTTACAAGAGTTGGTTGGAAGAAATCGTCCCGGAGATGAATTGGAAGTGGAAGTGAATAGAAATGGAAAATTAGAAATATTATATATCATTTTGAAAGGTGGTGAGTAAAATCAAGGGTGAATTATTTATCAATAAATGTAGGAACAACGACTATTTTGGAAGGTCTATGATTCGTTAAATGTAGATCCAGACAGAGTCAGGTATAGATTTATATTCTTTAAATTATTTATATTTTAGATGTTTTTTATCTAGAAAGATTGTTTGTAATATCTCGATTATTCGAGATAATATTGTTTTAAGTTTGGGTTTTTCGTTTTGTTTTGATTCCGCTTGTCCATTGGACAGGCGGTTTTTTTTTGTCCAAAGGAGTGTGTAGAAAGTATAACATAGAGAAATTTTGACCGAAATAATTCATCCCTTTATAATTTATAGTTCTTACAGTTTCTTAATTTTGATGCAAAATAAAATAGATGAAATACGATATAATTATAATTGGTGGTGGTATTGTTGGTCTGGCAACGGCTTACCAATTATTGAAAAAAAAGCCGAATTTAAAATTGGCAGTTCTTGAAAAAGAAAATGGGGTTGCGTTGCATCAAACAGGACATAATAGTGGTGTGATTCACTCAGGAATTTACTATAAACCGGGAAGTTTGAAAGCTCAAAATTGTCTTCGTGGCTATGAAATGTTACTGAATTTTAGTCGGGAACATGAAGTTCCTTACGATATTTGTGGAAAAATAATCGTGGCAACTAAAGCCGAAGAAAAACCGATTTTGCATGGGATTTTGGAGCGAGGAAAACAGAATGGAATGGATGGATTGAAGATAATTCCAAAAGAAGAAATAAGAGATTACGAGCCTTATGTCAATGGCGTAGAGGGGATTTTAGTCCCTCAAGCTGGAATTATTAATTATAAAAAAGTAGCAGAAAAATATGCTGAAATTATTAAACAGAAAGGGGGCGAAATATTTCTAAATCATAAAGTTGAAAATATTTCTAAAATAACTAAAGGGGTTGTTATTGCGACCTCTAAAGGTAATTTTGAAGCAAATTTAATGATAAGTTGTGCTGGACTTTATGCCGATAAAATTACAAAATTAACGGATGATGAAGGAAAGTATAATCATCTGAAAGTTTTGGCATTTCGGGGTGAGTATTATGAGCTGAAACCCGAAAAACGTTATTTAGTAAATAATCTGATTTATCCTGTTCCAAATCCTGCGTTTCCATTTTTGGGCGTTCACTTTACAAGAATGATTGATGGACGGATTGAAGCTGGACCTAATGCGGTCTTGGCATATAAACGAGAAGGTTATAAGAAAACGGATGTTGATTTTAAGGATTTATTTGAAATATTGAGGTATAAAGGTTTTCATAATATTATAAAAAGGTATTGGCGGGAAGGTTTGGATGAATTACACCGTTCTTGGTCAAAAACGGCTTTTGTGAATCAGTTGCAAGGGTTAATTCCTGAGGTGCAAAAGGATGATTTGGAAGTTGGCGGTGCTGGTGTTCGTGCGATGCTAACGAAACCAAATGGTGATATGGTTGATGACTTTTTTATCACGGAACAACCTCATATTATCAATGTCCAAAATGCACCTTCTCCTGCAGCAACTTCTTCATTATCGATTGGTTTGACGGTGGCGGAAAAGGCTTTAGCGAGGTTTTAATATTAAAAAAATTAAAAAAAGCAAGATTTGACACTCAATTAATATAAACACTTTGCATTTTTATTACTTTCGTAAATTCAATACAACTAAAAATATAAAAGCTCAATAATATGAATAATTATTTAAAAGTAACACTACTATTTTTCTGTGTTTCATTCTTTGTGAATACCGCAGATGCCCAAATTTTCAATAAGAAAAAAAGGCAGGAAGCTGCAAAGTCCAAAGTGCCACCAAAAAAGAAACCTGGAGAAATTAAAGATTATAAAGAGGTTATCACGAAAAAAGCGGTGACAGACGAAGGTTTATTCACCGTTCACACCGTGGAAGATAAATATTATTTTGAAATTCCTGCGGATATTTTAGAGAAAGAAGTCCTTGTCGTGAGTCGAATTGCGGGAACTGTAAAAGGGTTGAACTTCGGTGGTGCGGGAATGAAGTCTCGTCCACAGCAAGTGATTCGTTGGCAAAGAGTGAAAGATCAGATCTTGTTGCGTTCTGTCTCTTATTCAAGTGTAGCGAGTTATGAAGAACCGATTTATAATTCTGTTCGCCAAAATAATACGGAGCCGATTGTAATGGCTTTTGATATTAAAGCGATTAGAAAAGATACGGCTTCAAAAGATGAAATGGCATATGTGATTGATGTGAAATCATTTTTTACGACTGATGTTGCGATGATTGGAGCGTTATCTTCTGGACAACGTAGAAAGTTTGGTATTAGGCGGTTGGATAGCAAACGCAGTATGATTTCTGCTATGAATGCGTTTCCTGGCAATGTAGAAATTCGCCATATTTTGACTTACGATGGTTCTAAATTACCTTCAAATTATTTGACGAATACCTTGTCATTGGAAATGAATCAATCCTTTGTTTTATTACCTGCTGTTCCGATGAAACCTCGTTTATATGATAATCGGGTTGGTTATTTTTCATTGACACAAACAGATTATAGTTCTGATTTGCAGAAAGCAGAAAAGGTTCGTTTTATCACGAAATGGCGATTAGAGCCAAAAGATCCTGAAGCTTACGCAAGAGGTGAATTAGTAGAACCTGTGAAGCAAATCGTTTATTATATTGATCCTGCAACGCCTAAAAAATGGGTTCCATTTTTGAAAAAAGGAATCGAAGATTGGCAACCAGCTTTTGAAGCTGCTGGTTTCAAAAATGCAATTATTGCGAAAGAAGCACCGACAAAAGAGGAAGATCCAGATTGGAGTCCAGAAGATGTTCGTTATTCTGTGATTCGTTATATTTCTACCGATATTCAAAATGCTCAAGGTCCGCACGTTCATGATCCTCGCACTGGTGAGATTTTGGAATCTGATATTATGTGGTATCATAATGTGATGAACTTATTGAGAAATTGGTATTTCACACAAACGGCTGCAATTAATTCAGAAGCTCAAAAATCTCAATTTAGAGATGAAATTATGGGCGAATTGATTCGCTTCGTATGTGCGCATGAAGTTGGGCATACGTTGGGATTACCACATAATATGGGTTCAAGTGCGGCTTATCCTGTAGATTCTTTGCGTTCTGCAGATTTCACAAATAGAATGGGAACGGCTCCGTCAATCATGGATTATGCTCGTTTTAATTATGTGGCTCAGCCAGAAGATGGCGATGTTCGCTTGATGCCAATGGTTGGAATTTATGATAAATGGTCGATTAAATGGGGATATGCGAACTTACCAGATGCGGAAACGGCACAAGCAGAACGTGCTACTTTGAATCAGTGGATTGTGGAGAAAAATGGGGATTGGATGTATCGTTACGGTATGCAGCGAGGAAACCCTTTTGATCCATCTGCACAAACGGAAGATTTGGGTGATGATGCGATGAAAGCAAGTGCTTACGGTATTTCGAATCTAAAACGCATCTTGCCAAATGTAGAAAAATGGACAGCAGAAGATGGGAAATCTTATGACGATTTAAAAGAACTTTATGGCCAAGTAATTGGTCAATATAGCCGTTATATGCGTCACGTTCGTACGAATATTGGTGGGGTGTATGAAGAGCCAAAAACGTATGAGCAAGAAGGTGCGGTTTACACACATATTCCAAAAGAAAAGCAACGTCGTGCCGTTACATTTTTGAATCAAGAGTTATTCAATACACCAATGTGGATGATTGATGAGAAGCAAGCTGCGAAATTCCAACACGCTGGTTTGGTGAATCAAGTTCGTGCGGTACAAGTAGGTACATTAAGCCAAATTTTTGATTTCGGTCGTTTAGCGAGAATGATTGAAAATGAAGCGTTGAATGGTTCAAGTGCTTATTCTATGATAGAATTGTGTACGGATATGAGAAATGGGGTGTTCGCAGAGTTAAATTCTAGTGCAACGGTTGATGTGTATCGTCGTAACCTACAACGTGCTTATATTGAGCGTTTGCAATATTTAATGGAAAAGGAACAACCCAGTTATCCTGCTGCATTTGCGGATTATGCTGGTATTACAAAAGTTGACGTAAGTCAATCTGATATTCGTGCGATTGCTCGTGCAGAATTGAAAAAAATCAAAGGAATGGCTGCTTCTGCAAAACCATCTGATTCTATGTCGCAATATCATTTAGATGATTTGGTGGCGAGAATTGATGAAATTTTGGAAGGTAAAAAGTAATACCAACCTCCAGCTTGGTAAGAGTAAAAAATGTCTTTCTGAATGAAAATTCGGGAAGACATTTTTTATTAACCTCTTTTTAGAATTACTGACTTATAATTCATAAACCGAAAACTTAATCGGCTGGTTTCAGTATGAAAATTAAACTATAAAAAAAATAATACGCTGGGATACTTGTTTATCTAATGTTAGAGATTTATACTTTAAAAGTTTATCTGACGATGGAACTCTAAACGTTTTATTTACTGATAGCGAAGATAATATTTATGAAATAACTGCTGAGAAAATTTCTTATAAGGTTTCGGAAGAAGAGTTGTTAACA
>CAWVWD010000062.1:0-12634 GCA_963933585.1 uncultured Saprospiraceae bacterium | reverse complement strand
ATCATTAGTAGTAGCAATTTTCGGTTTAGCAATTTTGACAAGCTGTGGAAACGAAGCAACAGAACAAACTCAACAAGAACAAACTCAAGTAATAGAGCAAGTTCAGACAGAAACTCCAGCTCCGGCAATGGATTCTGTAGCGGTTGATTCTACTGCTAAATAGTCAAATTTAATTTGACAACTATTGAAAACGAGACCAATACAAGATTAAAATTAAATATTTTTTTTAAACTTATCAATCATAATTTCAAGATGAAAAAGCAATTATCATTAGTAGTAGCAATTTTCGGTTTAGCAATTTTAACAAGCTGTGGAAACGAAGCAACAGAACAAACTCAACAAGAACAAGCTCAAGTAATAGAGCAAGTTCAGACAGAAGCTCCAGCTCCAGCAATGGACTCTGTAGCGGTTGATTCAACTGCTAAATAAGTTGAAGTAACTTATAATATTAAAAAATTGGCCTTTCTGATTAGTTTCAGAAAGGCTTTTTTTGTGGATGCCCCGTCCTGAAATAGCATTACAAGGAAAGAGGATGAAATAATAAATTTCATGAATTGCTAATAAACCTGCGTGACAACCATATTGGTATCTACATTCAAGTTTTCAATATTCGTATAAATATCACTCAACGCAATCGTAAAATCCAACGTGTGCAAATAAATACTTTTCTCTAAATCCTGTGCGGAAGCAATTCGCCACAAATCCTCTTCCTCTTTATACCAAGTTTCAATTCTCGGAATCGTTTGATACACCAAAACATATTCCTTAAAAGACGGCAAACTTCGATAGCAATCAAACTTTTCGCCTCTATCTTTTGCCTTCGTACGCTCGGAAAGTACCTCAATAATCAGCATCGGATTTTCCAAAACAGTTTGGCGTTCCGTTGTATATTTCGGTTGTCCGCAAACCACCGAAATATCAGGAAATAAACCTTTTTGACATTTTGGAATCCAAACATTCATATCACTGTTGAAAGTCACGCATTTTGCTTTCGATTGTCGAATATTTAAAACTAATTCCGCTCCGATATTTGTACATAAAATACAGGTACTAATAATTTACACTGATTCAAGTACTTATATCTTTTTCACTCCAAAAAACTTTAGGTTTGACATAAAAAACAGTATCTATAAAGTACAAAATACCTTGTTCGGTAAGTACATTTTCATCATGTAAATCTTCTAAAATAATTCCTAATTTAGAGTGGTAATAGTCATGGTTTTTGGTGTTTGCAAAACCGTTACTTTTCCAAAAATGAGTTTACATCTGCCAAATCAGTGGGCTCATTCGCTTTTACATAATTTTTTTTTACAAGAGCATAGAGCGTATTTTCAAGTTTATGAAAACCCAATAATTGATAAGCCGTATCTGCAAAAAAATAATTATGCAAAAGCAAATTATGAAAATAATCTTCCCAAGAAGCATAATATATGGCATCGTTTAGTTTGATTACATACTTATCTTCTTTAATATATACCTTTTGTTCTGCTCCTTGAGAGATATATTGACTTTCATTTATTTCATCATAAAACAAATCATTCTTTGTAGCAAATGCTATGAGTTTCTCTGTTTCTTTTGCTTTGTTTTCGTGTTTTCCTTCAGCCATCGGACTTGTTCTTTCGCTTGTTCTAAGGTGGTTGGTGACTGCTTGGATAACTGCATCATAGCTATAGCCGCTCGTTCCTGAAAGGATATTTTGTAATTCATTTTTTATTGATTTAATATTCAGGATTGATTTCGTTTCCCTTTATTTGAACCGTCTTATTTTTTTCAATAGTTATTCAAATTTAAGGAATTTAAAGCAATTTAAAAACTGTTATTATTTTGTACGATAGGTTTTAAAATTGCCTGTAATTAAACAGGTTTCGACAAAGGCAATGGCAAAGGCAGTGCCGTTTGCCCTACTCCACTCGAATCAAAACTTTCTCCTCTCCAACCATAACACCAACATTCAAAATCTTCGTAACCGGGTTATAACTAATTTCCGAAGGATATTCACCGACCCAAAGCATATTCGGCGAACGTTCCACATTGTGAATTTGAACATTCACAATTCGTTTTTTCGGTTTTCCTTCGTAATCATAACCAGTTGGCTCGATTTCAATATTTAATTTTCCATTGTTAAAAGTCGAAGAAAAATTCAAAATTTCGTATTGATTATTGGCAAAAGCATTATTTGTCTTTCCATCATCATCATAGAATGTGCCGCTGCTTGTCGCAATGCTTTTATCGTGATAATAATGTAATTCCAAACGTTCTGACGTATATTTTTCTGTATTTTGAAACGCTTTAACCATCGGAATAAACGAACCAGCTTTTACAAAAACAGGAATAAAAGTCGAATCCACAGCGACTTTTACTGTTTGTCCACCTTCGTGTTTTTTGCCATTCCAATAGTTTATCCACGTTTTGCCTTTCGGCAAATAAACCGCTTGTGAAGTCGCTTCTTTTTTCGTAATTGGCGTAACCAAAAACGCATCGCCCCACATATACGAAGTCGTATTTTCAAACAAATCTAAATTATCTTCTTCATAAATTAGCGGTCGCATCATCGGGACGCCAGTCGTCGCATTTTCGTGGAAAAGCGTGTAATTATATGGTAATAATTGATACCGTAATTTAATCGCTTTTCGAGCTAAGTCCTTTGTGTCTTCGTCCCAAAAAATCGGTTCAGCAGGAACTTCCTCTTGTGCGTGCGTTCTATAAATTGGTTGAAAAACGCCATATTGTAACCAACGAATATACAAATCAGAATCTTCATAATCTCCAGCGAATCCACCCAAATCTGAGTGCATTAACGCCAAACCTTGCATACCCATTGTCAACGAAATCTCCACTTGCGACTGTAACCCGCCCCAACTTCTACTCACATCACCCGACCAAGGAACCATCCCGTAACGCTGCGAACCGACGAAACCAGAACGCATTAAAATTACAGGTCGTTCATTCGGAAAATCAGCTTTGTAACCATCAAAAATCGTTTTCGCCCAAATATGTCCATAAGCATTATGCACTTCGTCCGCTCGACCGTTGACGTGTAGCAAATCATTCGGATGAACTTCCGGTTCGCCCAAATCTCCCCACCAACCAGCCACGCCAGTCGCTGTATGTTTTTTATAAATATTCCAAAACCAATCTTGCGTTTCCCGTTTAAAAATGTCTAATAAAAGCGTATTTCCAAAGTAGAAATCAAAGTGATAAGGTTCACCATTTGCCGTTGTTCCAACTAATTTTTTATCAATAACTTCTTGATACGTTTTGGTATCTTTAATAATAAAAGGTTCGGTAATTAGAACGGTTTTAACGCCTTTTTTTTGAAAATTTGCTAACATTTTTTCAGGTTCAGGAAACGAATCTCTGTGCCAATCCAAATTCCCTAAAGTTCCTTTTAAGGTCGAACCAAACCAATATAAATCCAACACAACGCCATCCAAAGGAATGTCTTGTTTTTCATATTGTTCAACGACATTTTCAACTTCTGCTTGTGAATGATAACCCATTCTTGACGCAATATTTCCCAAAGTCCACTTAGGAACTAAGGGCTGACGACCAGTTAATTCCGTATAATTTGTCGCCAAATTTTGCCAAGAATCCGCCGCTACCACCAAATAACTTGTTCTTCCACTAACTGCTTCAAATTGTAAAATATTCGATTCCGTTTTTCCTAAATCCAAAAATCCATTCGCTACATTATCAAAAATAACCATGTATTTTTTGGAAGAAATTACGACAGGCAACGAATAATACATCAAAGCTGCTTCGGTTTCGTAACCATAACTCGCCTTATTATATAACTCCAAACGCTGTCCTCTTCTATCCATTCCCAAAACCCGTGAACCGCCACCAGTTAGCTTTTCTGTTTCATCCAAATTTAGGCGAAAGCCTTTATTAATTCCGGAATCAAAAAAACCGAGTTCCTCTGAGAATAGAGCAACTCGGTTGTAAGAATAAGCGATATTAAACGGTTCTTTGGTAATCGTAACCGTCATTTCGCCAGTCGAATATTCGACCGTATTTCCTTTATCGTTTAATGTTGTTTCGACTTTTTTTTTACTACTTTTTTGCGTTTCCGCAATAGCATAAGACGTCGGATTTTTGTCGCCAATCGCCAAAAATTCTACTTCCAAAGTACTTTTCGAATAAGGTGTTATAAATATCGAACCATCATTTGTTTCGATATGTAAACCAGTTCCTGTTTTTTCAATATTCTCTAATTTGCGTGCTTCTTTCGGAGCGGCTTCCTCAAAAACCAAAATCTTATACGCCCATTTTCCCAACTTCATTTTGGTACGTTTTGGCAATATAATTTTTTCATTGGTAAAATAATCTCGATAAATCCCAGCGTTATCTGCAACCGATAAAGAAATATCTTGCGTTTCGCCTGATAAATTGATAATCGTTACAATTTTATTATCGCCTTGCGTTCTGCTAAAAGCAACGACCTTTTCCGATTGATTATTTTTAATTTCTGCCAAATCGCCACCAGCATTTCCATTCCAAAGTGCTGGATTTTCTGCTTTTAATTGATTCAATTTCGTATAAAAAGGCGTCAAAGACATATCCGACCAATCAATCTGATCTTTCTCAAAAAACTCCAAACGCTTTTTCATTCCAGCTTCTTGACCAGAATAAATCAATGGCATTCCAGGAATCGTAAACGTCAAAACCGCAAACGCCTTATGACCTTCGCCCAAACGTTCGAAAACCGTTCCTTGCCAACTATTTTCATCATGATTGGTAATAAAGTGCATCGGATAAGTTCCGCTCGGATATTTCGTCATTAAATCTTGCAAATTAGGTACAATAACACTTGCCGGTTGATTTCCTTTTGCGATCTCATTCATAATATGATGAAATTCCCAACCGTAATTAGTATTAAAAGCGGTATTCAGTAACCACATTTTTGAGCCATCTTCCGCCAACATCCAAACCTCTTTTTCCGCATCTAACTTCGCTCTCGTATCATTCCAAAAGTCAACGGGAACTTCCCCTGCCACATCGCAACGGAAACCATCAATATCACATTCTCGAATCCAGAATAACATCGCATCCGTCATCGCCTGACGCATATAGTACATTTCGTAATTCAAATCCGCGACATCCGACCAATCGTAAGGAGCGATAATATTGCCGTCTTTATCATAATTATACCATTTTGGATGATCCGAAATCCAGACATTATCCCGAGAAGTATGATTCGCAACCCAATCCAAAACGACTTTGAAACCCAAGCCGTGAGCCTTATTCACCAAACGTTTGAAATCCTCAACCGTACCAAATTCAGGATTCACTGCCGTATAATCTTGAATCGAATAATACGAACCCAGCGTTCCTTTTCTATCTTTCAAACCAATCGGCTGAATCGGCATCAGCCACAAAATATCAACGCCCAAATCTCGTAAACGAGGCAAATGTTCCGAAAACGCATTTATTGTTCCCTCGGGTGTATATTGACGAATATTTACTTCATAGATTGATGCATATTTTGTCCATTCAGGCGTTTTCGCTTGACTAACTTCCAATACTTTTGGCTGTGGGCGAAAGCTCGCTTCTTTGAAATAAATATAAATATCTTTCTCCGCACTATCTTTCGCAACCTTACTGCCATCGGCATTCCGAAAGACAAAATTCAACGCCGTCAAATTTCCGCCGGTTGCAGGAATTCCATATAAATCCGCAATCTTAAATCGGAATTCGTATTTATTATTACCAATACTTTTTAGTTTTAATTTCGGCTGATTGTCGCCCCAATCCGAAACGACGTGTTTCCAATCTCCAGCGTTTACACTTTCGCCGGTCAGTAATCCCGTATGGGCATAAATATCACAATCACAATTTTTCAATACTCCATTTCCCAAAGCCGCATCATACGTCAAAATGATTTCTTCCGTAAAAGTCGGTTTCTCAGGTGAAAGCGTTACTAATTGTCCATTTACAGTAGTCGCTATCAATAAAAAAGCGAATAAAGTTGGTGTTTTTTTCATTAATTACTCCAATTTAGTGTGCGATAAATGTTATAAAAATAATCAATAAAAAGACGTTTTTTAGAAAATGGGTTTGACAAATTTTCCCGTAGCAGCTGTCTTTATCTGCCGTACTTTCGAAAGTAGCTTTGATTATTGGTTAGGGACTTTAAATTTCCTTTTTAACAACAAAGGACGCTAAGACTTACGCAAAGTTCGCAAGGGCTTTCCTTCATTCTTTGCGTAAACCTTTGCGATTAAGAATCGTTACCATGTTAAATTAGCAGTCATGCTTACCCACGTTCCCAAACCAACGCAGGAATCTCTTTATCTTTTTCCAAAATATCCGCCATCTGCAATGAATAAATCACACTTTTCAACATCTTATTACTCACCCAACCATGAATTGCCCATTCTGTATTATGATACCAACGTTTGACATCTTTGAGTTTTTGTCCATAGCGTTCGCTCACCAAATTGACGCTGTATTCATTTTGCATAAATTTATCATTAGAATCGTGAATTGTGCGTAATAATCGGATAATATTTTCGGGTTGTTCCTTTAAAATTTTATCTGAAGCGGCAATTACAAAACAGGGCCAAGGGGTATAAAACTCACCAATTCGTTTCAATTTACCAGAATTCACATATGGTTTTGTCGTATATTTTTCCCAATAAAAGACGTCCGTTTCGTGCTTTTTTAAACTTTCCAATGCACCTTCTAAATTCTTAATCACCGTGAATTGTTCGGCTTTAATTTGCTTTTCTTTTGTATTTGCATCTACGATTGCCATCAAGTGAGAACCGGAACCAAAGCGGCTAATCGCAAAGTTTTTATTGTGAATGTCTAGATAGTTATTCAATGGATTATCGGCTGCCGTATGAACGCCCCAACACAATGGAGAAATCACGTAATTACTAATGATTTTACTCGGATTTCCATTAATAATTGCATTAATAATCCCTTCGGTTAATAAGACACAAACGTCTATTTCATCGTTTTCTAATGCTTGTGCCATTTGACCCGTTCCGCCTTTGAAAGTCGTCCATTCTACATGGACTCCTCGGCTTTTAAAATCGCCATTTTCTATTGCTAGATGAATTGGTAAATTGAAATGTTCCGGAACACCGCCAATTCTAATTGTGTTTTTATCCATGATGCAAAGTTAAATAAAATTGATTGTGTCACAAATCGGTTTCTATTTAAGAAAATGAATGTCTTTGGTAATCACATTTTCAAACAAATTAGTGTATTTTTACGCAAAATAATGATGATTTTATTCATAAAAACCTCATAGGTTTTGAAAACCTATGAGGTTTTGAAAATCCGAATCGTGCAAGAGCTTTTTCAACCGACAACCGTTCCGCAAACCTACGTAACCGTCATATTACCACTGGCACTGCCAAAGGAGTATACCTATGCCGTGCCGTTAGAAATGGTGGCACAGATTCAGCCTGGAATTCGAGTAGAAGTACAATTTGGTAAAAATAAACTGTATTCGGCTTTAGTGTATCAAGTTTCATTAGAGAAACCGGACGCTTATACGCCGAAACCGATTGTTGCTATTTTGGATAGAGAACCAATTGTTACCAAAAAACAGTTTGCCTTTTGGCGATGGATGGCAACTTATTATTGCTGTACGATTGGCGAAGTAATGAATGCGGCTTTGCCGAGTGGATTAAAGTTGGCGAGTGAAACGAAGTTGGTTTTAAATCCGACTTTTGAGGGTGACTTTACGAATTTGAATGATCGAGAATATTTGGTTGCGGAAGCGTTGACGATTCAAAATGAATTGACGATTGAGGAAGTGCGGAAGATTGTGAATTTAAAAACGGTTTATCAATTAATTGATTCGTTATTAGATCAAAAAGTCATTTCCTTAGAAGCCGAATTAAAACAAAAATATAAACCAAAAACGATTGATTGTATCAAATTAGCAGAACCTTATTTCTCTGCTAATGAATTGTTACGACAAGCTTTTGCGGATATTTCCAGAGCCAGTCGGCAAACGGAAGGTTTGATTGCGTTTATTCAATTATCCAAAAGCAAAAAGGATGTAACTCGAAAGGAATTGATGGAGTTTGGGGGCATTGGCTCGAATATCATTCGGGAATTGGCAAACAAAGGAATCTTAGAAATTTATAAAAAAGAAATTAGTCGCTTGAATGAATATGCCGAGGATTTAATCACCGGTTTCCCGCTTGCGGAACAGCAAAAAATAGCGATTGCAGAAATTCAGAAAAATTTCGAGGAAAAGGATGTTGTCTTGTTACATGGTGTGACGGGAAGTGGAAAAACTCGGGTTTATATCGAACTCATCGAAGCGGCGATTGAACGTGGCGAACAGGTTTTATATCTGTTACCAGAAATCACTTTGACGGCTCAAATTATCAGTCGATTACAAAAGATTTTTGGGGACGATATTTCGGTTTATCATTCTCGTTTTAACAATTCAGAACGCGTTGAAATTTGGCAATCTGTTTTAAATGGAAAGTCGGTTATCGTTGGTGCGAGGTCGAGTATTTTCTTGCCTTATCGCAATTTGGGTTTAATCATTGTGGATGAAGAACATGATCCGTCTTTCAAGCAAGTGGATCCGGCACCCCGCTATAATGCTCGGGATATGGCGGTTTTGATGGGTAATACGCATAAGGCGAAAGTCATTCTTGGAACGGCAACGCCTTCGGTGGAAACCTTTCAAAATACGGTGACTGGAAAGTACGGTTTGGTGGAAATGAAAGAGCGATTTGGTGGTTTGAAATTGCCAAAAGTGAACATCGTAGATTTGAAAGAGGAAACTCGGAAAAAGACCATTCAATCGCATTTTTCTTCCGTTTTAATTAACGAATTAACGCAGGCTTTGGAACGTGGCGAACAGGCAATTCTATTTCAGAACAGAAGAGGATTCGCTCCGACGCTTCGCTGTGATACTTGTGGTTGGGTGTCGGAATGTGTGAATTGTGATGTGAGTTTGACCTACCATAAATTTTCCAATACTTTAAAATGTCATTACTGCGGTTACCATAAAAAAGTGCCGCAAAGTTGTCCCGCTTGTGGTCAGCATAAAATTATGATTAAGGGTTTTGGAACAGAGAAAATTGAAAACGAATTACAGATTTTATTGCCAAAAGCAAAAATCGGCCGAATGGATTTTGATACCGTTCGTACGAAAAATGCACACGCTGAAATTATTACAAAATTCGAGCAAAAACATATTGATATTTTGGTCGGAACGCAAATGGTCACTAAGGGTTTAGATTTTGATAATGTTGGGGTTGTTGGTGTTTTGAGTGCGGATCATTTGCTGCATTTTCCCGATTTCCGAGCGTCCGAACGTGCATTTCAATTGATGACACAAGTGAGTGGACGAGCAGGACGAAAGAAGAAACAAGGTTTGGTTGTCATTCAAGCTTATGATACGGAACATCCTGTTTTGGCAGAGGTTTTTAGGAATGATTTTGAGAATTTTTTCCGTCGGGAAATTAATGAACGCAAGGAATTTTTATATCCTCCTTTTCAGCGTTTGATAAAAATTACGCTAAGTCATCGAAAAGTTGACAACGTTAAATTCGGAGCAAATTATTTTGCAACCGTATTAAAAGAAAAATTAGGTTCAAGGGTTTTAGGTCCAACAGAACCGGGGATTTCGAGAGTCCGTTCGTATTATTTACGGGATATTTTAGTCAAATTAGAACGCAATAAACGGGTAATTGACGGGACAAAAAATCTACTTTTAGAGGTTTCTCAACGTTTGCAAAAAGAAAAAGGAATGTCGGGTATTAAGATTAATATCGATGTGGATCCATATTAGAGATTGGGTTCTCCTGTTCGAAAAGACTTGACAGGTTTTTAAAACCTGTCAAGTCTAATTAGTAGTGATTATCAAATTCACACCTGCTAACTCCTCTAAAGAAATAGCAATAGCAACGTCAATACAATTCCACCCAGCGTAAAATACATTCCTTTGCGGAAGACCGAAGTACTTGGCATAAACATCCAAAAGGCTGAAATCACAAAAAATAAGAGCGAAAGGCCAAAAAATATATTCAAGAAAAATAATGGTTCGCCTGATTTCGATTTGTGTAAATGTGTCATTTTATCCAAAATAAGCGGTAATTCTTTTTTTATATAACTCGCTTCCCCAGTCACTTTATTATACGTTCCATCTTTGAAATAATAAATATCGCCTACTGCTTTTTCCACTTTTAACTTTCGTATATCTAATGCTTTTCCTAATTTTTCTTTAGGAATATCAGGTTCTAATTTTTCAACGATAACTTCTTTTTGTTTTAAAAAATCCGTATCTCGAAAGATTAAAACGATTCCACTCAATGCGTAAACGGCCATGATTCCTGCTAAAAAGAATCCCAAATAACGGTGAATAATTCGCATCTTAATTGCGAATGAACTTTGTTTTGCCATGATGTTTTGGTTGCGAGTTACGGATTACGTGTTGTGATTTTTTCGCTTTTTCGTAATCTAATGACGTGAAAAGGTTACATGAAAATGGTCAAAATCGCAACTCGTAATACGCCGACTCGTATTTATTTTATAAATTTATTAATGAATATTTCTTTGTATGCTCGACCCATTGGAACACTCATTTCCTTGTCAATAAATAATTGATTGCCAATGACTTTCCTTATTTTTTGTGTATTAATAATATATGATTTATGAACTCGAACAAACTGCTCATTATCTAAATACTCTTGCCAATATCGCAATGATTCTGACGATAAATGTTTCTTATTTTTGGTAATAATTTCGGTATAATCTGCATCGGATTTGATAAATAAAATATCATCTATTGTGATTTTAATGAATTCGTAACCAGACTTAATAAATATATCTTTTCGCTGCGAAGATATCGTATTTTCTGCTATTTGAATAGGCACTTTTGAAATCGCTTTCACAAATCGTTGAAATGAAAAAGGCTTTAGTAAATAATCTACCACACTGAATTCGTAACTCTCCAACGCATAATCTGAGAAAGCGGTTGTCAAAATAATATGTGGTGGATTCGGTAACATTTTCAAGAAATCAATACCCGAAATTTGAGGTAAATGAATATCCAAAAATATTAAATCCACCGATTCTGTTTTTAGAAATGTCGTCGCCTCAATTGCATTTGAAAACGTACCTTTTAGGGTCAATGTACCAATATCATTGATATATTTTTTCAAAATCCGTTGTGCCGGCGGTTGATCTTCTATGATAATGCAGTTCATTTTTTTATCGTTAGAAACCATGTTGGTTTTAAAAATCGACATGATTCAAGTTATCCATTTAATTCAATTTCCAAATCCACTTCGTACCAATTTTCATCGCTCGTAATCTTCAATTTATGTGCATCTTGATAAAGTAAATTCAATCGTTTTTGGACATTTTCTAAACCAATTCCTTGCGTCAAACTATCCGTATTTGATTGTTGTTGGTAATAATTGTTTTTACAGATAAATTTCAAAATACCATTTTCCAATAATTCGATTGAAATATCGATTTTAATATTTTTGGTCAGACTCGCGTTGCTATGTTTAAAAGCATTTTCAATAAAAGTAATCAAAATCAGGGGTGCAATTTTATAGTTGCTTTGTATATTTTTGGTTTCAAGCGTTATTTCACCTCGTGCTTCTATTTGTAATTCATTCAAATTTACGAAGTTTTTCATCTGTTCTATTTCCTTCGTTAAGGCAACTAATTTGGCTTGACATTCATATAACATATATCGCAAAACGGAAGATAATTCTAAAATAATTTCTGGTGTTTTGGGTGAACTTTCAATCGCGTAAGCGTATAAATTATTTAGATTATTAAATAGAAAATGTGGATTCACTTGCGACTTCAAAAACTGTAATTCACTTTCTTTTACCAATAATTTTAGTGCTTCGACTTCTCGCTGTTTCACTAAAGCATCCCAACCAAATTTTAATCCTGAAAGTATTACGGTTACTGGAATTACGTCAATCAAGGTATAAAAAAAACCTAAAAAACGCTTGCCTTTTGTATCCGGGAAATAGATTTTCTCCAAGACCATTTCTTCTATAAAAATAGTTCCTAAGAAGACAGTTAATAAACCTAATCCAAACTTCCAATATTTATTTTTGTAAAAAAAACGAGGTAGTAAAAAGTAATTGATGAACAATGCAGCAATCGCATAATTTAGAAAAAATGCGAATTGATGTGATTCGATAGTTGGATGTTTTTTATCAATTGCATAAAAGGTAAACACCAAAATGTGTAATATAATTTGGAAGAATAATTCTTTTGAATATATCCATTTCTGTTGCTGTTGTTCAACCATATTTCAAATGTAAAGTATCTAATACAATTTCAAAAATGGATTATGGTAAACGACAGAAAGTTTGGGTTGAACGACAAATTTTAAACAAGCTTTAAGTACAGTGTTTCAAAAATTTATTGGCGTTTCAACTGCACTGTTGCTTTAGCACGGTGATTAAATAAATATAAGTTTCTGCGGTTTTAACCGCAACACAATTCGGCTTTTGGTTAAAGCCCTAGTTTTTTCAATTATTAGAATCACCATGCTAATAAGCAAGGGTAAACGCATCAAAATAATGATTTCGATATTGCGTTGTTTTTGAATTGGCATTTTTGATTTTAGGCTGAAAGTATTGGAAAAGCCTTAAGAACAGACTGGTGTTTGAGCGAA